>JASMAJ010000130.1 GCA_030754395.1 Candidatus Thalassarchaeaceae archaeon
ACACTACTGGAGGGAAGGACTTGATGACAATAATGGTGACAATATTGCTGATGCGGAAGAGTATCAAAATTTGACTTACTACCTGAATTCTGGTTACTCGGGCGAACAGCAGGTAATCTTCAATGGTATTGACGTCAATAGTCTTGAATTCAACTCCGATGTACATTTCTGGATTGAGGGTACTGACTGGGCTGGATTAAGTTACCAAGATGGAATGAGGGGTGGCGGTCCTGGTGCAGAAAATTCGTGGGGGACTCTTGTTATTGCAACTGATATAGAGGCGACAATTGTGAAGAATGAAAATGCCTTCTCTATTGATCATCAGTTAGGTTATCTTTTGGCTGGTAATACGCATAATTTCAAGATGCAAATCTATGAGCCGAATGGAATTCAGACTTTAGATAGTGTTACAATAATGCTCTGTGGACTTCGCATGGATGGCAACTTAGGGGGATTCCACTATAGTCCAACTCTTGATGAATTATCGACTACAGATGATTCCATGGTAACGCCACATTCAGTTGCAATTAATCAAATTTCAACCGATGTTATTGAATTATCTTTTATGGTTGAGATATCTTGGAATTTCCCTTTTGTCTCTGGCGATAGTTGTAGTCCATATGTTAAGATTGACGATTACTCTGCTTCTGATGAATACAATGTTGGTAATAACATCCAAGGAATGACTTGGTACTTGGATAATGTTTTGACTGCCGTGCCTTTGTCGACAGAGGATCTTACTCCTCCGCATGTTTTGGCACAAGGAGATGAGATTTACTTGCGACAAGGAGATGAATATTCCGTTGCTGGAACTATCGAATACTCCGGTTCAGGAGCATCATTCATACCTAGTAATGAAAATTTACAAGTGGAAATGCAGATTACCTATGGAACTCAAGTGATTTCTTCATTAGCAGATGTGGATGATGTTGGTTCTTGGTATTCGACTATGGTGCTACCAATGCGACAGCCTCTAACACCCACAATGGGTATATCGATCGACGTCCTGAATATTCCCGGAGAAGGTCAGTCTTTGGAAAATACAGATTTGAGTATTGTTGTAGACAGTAATCCACCTCGAGTAGACTGGCTATATGATTCATCATTATCTGTTCTTGATTCTGATAGACTTATTGGGGTCGATGTGGCAATATGTATTGATGATGAAATCGGAATTAGTGAGGCCGATGGTCTAGATGTTTATTGGTACATATTGAGGGGAGGGTTACTAGTTTCTGGAACTGAAGGGTACGCTAATCTTCCATTCCTAATCACACATTCTGCTGATAATGGGCAAGTATTCCAAGATGAATTAGATTTCCGACCAAGTCTAGAAGGATTTGAGATTCAAGAGGGAGATAAGATAATGTTCTCAGTCCTTGCGACTGATAGAGCTGGAAATGAAATGGTTGGTTCTGGAAGTGAAAATGACCCTAGAGTATTCTCTCTCAGAATCATGGAATTTAATCCAGTAATGGACCGATATACAATATCAGACTCTTTCCCATATCAGGATAGTGTAATTAACATCACAACATTTTGGAGCAATGATGGAATGAGGGATGGAGAAATAACAGTCAATCTATATGAAATGAAAGATGATGGTTCTTGGGTTCGTGAATCTCCAGATAAAAATTTACAATTAGATCCTAAATCCACGTCAACAAGTATTACCTTTCAATGGACTGCTGGAGATCCAGGGATAGTTCCAATTCTATACGTGATTGTGAATGATGACTTCGATAATCCAATCAATCCTATAGTTGGGATTTCCGTCCAAGATGCTCCTACAGATGATACATCTAGTGATTCTTCAACAACCTATATGATGATAGGTGTAATTCTTGTTGTTGGGGTTGGAATTGCGGGCTTCTTCTTTAGTCGAGGCCGTTCTGATGACGAAGAGTATTATTACGATGATGATGACAACTATTATGATGAAGATTGATAGTGTATATTCCACTATCCGCTTTGTGTGAGGGTGTTGCATAATCACCGTAAGACTTTGTCATTAACCAACTGAGTTTATAGACTTTAGAAGGGAGAAACGTTCTCTGAGGAATGAGTAGTTCCTTACGATGGGGGATGGGTATGAACAAAGAAGGCGAAGCCATTACGGTTGAGGAATTGAAAGGAGAAGTAGAGGATTTGAGAACCCTAGTGCACACGCTTCTGACAATTATTATGGAGGAAGCCGACGGAGTTCAATCAGGTGCATCTCCTCAAATTCCAAATCAACCCAAGCGCGGCTTCTGTATGTGATAGCTTCGAATTGACTTCAACTAGTTACATCACCTAGAACTAACCTGCGTATTATTCATTATTACTCAGTTAGTCCGAAGGGTGTGGATGAAGTTCAGGCGCTGTTGATGGTCGGACTTATTTTTACAGTTGGATTTGCAGGTTATCTGATGTTAGATTCACAACAGGAACTTGAACAGGATCCTCATTGGCCGATACTTGATGTCTGCTTAGACAGCCATAGTGAGGTTGTTGAGCACTACCACGCCACACTATCAATCATCATCGATGGTAGTGATGTCGAGATTCCAGCAGATACAGGAATTCAAGATGAATTCTGTCAAGATGGTATGCGTGGAATTCACACTCACGATTCGACTGGTAGATTGCATATAGAGACTCCAGACCAAGAAAATGGAACAATAGGGGCATTTTTTGCAATCTGGAATCAAACATTTAATCAGAACCAAATTCTTGATAATCAAGCGAATTCAGAATTTGAGATTGTTATGGAAGTAAATGGTCAACAAAACAATGAATATCAGAATTATATGATGCATGATGGTGATCAAATAGAAATTCGATATCAGGCCAAATAATGACGTAATTATCCTTTGATGACTGCAAAGGGACGAAGTCTGGCTACAGGTCTAGCAAGGTTTGCTGCATTAGTTAGTCTAATCACTTCATCTACATCTTTGTAGGCATCCGGTGCTTCTTCGGCTAATACATTCGGAGTTTTCGCCCGAACATGAATTCCCGCCGCTTCTAATTTTTCTTGTAACTCATTTGAATCAATTTGTTTCCTCGCAGCGGTTCTCGAAAGACGTCGCCCTGCTCCGTGACAAGAGGACGAAAATGCATCGTTCCCCCCAGATTTCGAACCTGCTAGAATCCAGGACGCAGTCCCCATGTCTCCTGGTACAAGTACAGGTTGCCCAACACCCGAGAACCGAGAGGCTAACTCAGGGTGGTCGCCGCCTAAAGCACGAGTTGCTCCTTTACGATGTACACAACATTTGCAGGAATTTCCATGAACTACATGTTCCTCAACTTTGGCAATATTGTGACTTACATCATACACGACTTCAAGCCCTCCATCAACTCCCAAAACTTCTCTCAGAACATTTCGCAGACGTTGTGTGAGTGCGGAACGGTTAGCAAAAGCATAGTACAAATAAACAGCACTTGTTCGAGACGACCACACTTGACTCAATCGCTCCTCAGCAACCAAATGTTGAACAGAATATGACCGAAATTTAGGCACATGTCTAGGCAACCAACAAAAAATTAACGGAAAA
>JASMAJ010000131.1 GCA_030754395.1 Candidatus Thalassarchaeaceae archaeon
ATACATTTTTCCTCCTTCTCAATCATTAAGGTTGACTACTGATTTAATGAATTGGTGCGCCATTAATACACCTAGATGGAATACTATCTCAGTTAGTGGATATCACATGAGAGAAGCTGGGTGCACAGCAACCCAAGAGATTGGATTTACTTTATCAAATGGCCTACAATACATCGATTCCGCTATTGCTTCAGGATTAAATATAGATGATTTCGCACCACGAATATCCTTCTTTGGCTGCCACAACGATTTTTTCGAAGAGATTGCTAAGTTTCGGGCGGCTAGGACACTATGGCACGATATTGTTACCGAACGTTATTCCCCTAATAATCCCAAATCTACAATGTTGAGATTTCACACACAAACAGCTGGCGTAACTCTTACCGCGCAACAACCACTGAATAATTCAGTCAGAGTTGCCTATCAAGCTCTAGCATCTGTATTAGGAGGGACACAGAGCCTTCATACCAACTCTTTTGATGAAGCAATCGGGTTGCCTACAGAAAATTCCGCTCAACTGGCTCTGCGTACTCAACAAATAATCGCTAATGAAACGCGTGTTACCGAATCTGTAGATCCACTAGCAGGTTCATATTTAATCGAAGAATTAACTTCAAAGTTATACCATGGAGCTAAACATATCATTAATGATTTAGATACAAAAGGAGGTGCTCTGAACTGTGTCATTTCTGGCCTTCAGCAAAGAGAGATTCACGATAGTGCATGGTTGCAACTGAAGGCTATCGAGAATATGAAAACAAAAGTGGTTGGTATCAATATTCACAGTGTTGAGGAAGAAAATACTCTATCTGCTCAGAGTATTAACCCGAAGAATGTGGAAATTATATTGCATGATTTGGATCGAATTAAACAAAACAGGAATGAGAAAAATGTGGCAAAATCGCTAGAAAATCTTCTTGAAGTTGCCAAATCGGAAAATAATGTCATGGAAGCGATGATTGATGCGTACAAATGTGAAGCGACTTTGGGTGAAGTTAATTCTGTTTTAAGAGACGTATTCGGGACATGGATTTCCCCAAGTGGTGTTTAAATTGAATTCTGGGAATGTCGATCATATTGGGATTGCAACGAATGATTTGAATTCAAATTCGAATTTATGGGCTCTATTGGGATTCAAACACACTAATGATGAAGTGAATTCAGAACAAGGTGTGAAAATAAGATTCTTTGAATCGCAAAATGGAGATGGAAATCAGACAAGAATTGAATTATTAGAGCCATTAAATGAGGATTCACCTATCTATCGATTTATTCAGACAAAAGGTGAGGGAATTCAACAAATTGCAATATCGGTAATTGATATTGAAAAAATGATCAAAAAATTGAAAAATGAAGGTATTCAAATGATCAATGAAGAAGCCGTAGATGGTTCCTCGGGGTCTCGAATAGCGTTCATTCACCCCAAATCCACAGGTGGAGTTTTGGTCGAACTAGTAGAACACACAGAGTAAAGAAAGATAAGCATGAAAAAGGGTTGGCATTAGGCGACATCATGATTTCATCCATCAACCGTAAATTGGATAGTAATTCGCTAACAAAAGCAGATGTTGACATGGCTGCTGAAGAGATTTCAGAGACGTTAGCTAACCTACGTTCAGCGGGTGAAGTCTCAAATGATGCATTTCTTGAGGCAGGAATCATTCAAGGCGGACTAAATGTGCTTTCGAATATGATAGAGCAAGGCTGCTCTAATGATGAATTGTCAAGCCATTTACAGCAACTCACCGCTCGAACAGATAGGATTTGTAGTGCATATCCTGAACTCGAAGAAATTATTTCGTAATAGCATAGTATTACTATAGTAATACTCTAATAATACTGGCACTTCGGCATTTCATGGCGAAGATTAGTTTGGATATGCCTGACCAACTTTTGGAAGACCTCCGGTTGCACGTAGGTGATGCGAAAAAGTTCGTTTCAGTTGCTGATGCAGTAAGAACAGCTTGCCGAAAGATGTTAGATCAATTAGATGAAATTGATTACAGACATGGCAGAGTGATTAGAGGTGATGGGAAGTGACTGTAACTACTGAAGAAGCTGAAAATGCTGTCAAGGTTATTCTTGAATATATAGAAAACAGTGGTAGTGGAAGAGAAGGGCTCAAAGATACTCCTGCAAGAGTAGTTTCATCCTGGGGTGAGTTATTTTCTGGATATGATTTGAAACCCGCCGAAGTTCTTGATTCCACATTCAATGCAGAAGGCTATGACGGCATAGTTCTACTACGTGATATTGAGTTCCATAGCACCTGTGAGCACCACCTTCAACCATTCAAAGGAAGAGCCCATGTTGCATATATTCCTACTGAAAGAATCGTTGGAATTAGTAAACTAGCTCGAATAGTAGATTTGCACGCAAGAAAATTGCAAAATCAAGAGAGAATCACCAAAGGAATAGCCGATGACTTAGAAGAAAACCTACAGCCCCTTGGTGCTGCAGTAATCATTGAAGCTTCGCATGGATGTATGCAGTGTAGAGGCGTTATGAAACAAAACAGCATCATGACAACTTCTGCAATGCGTGGTGTATTTTTCGATAAAAGCGAAGCGCGTACCGAATTGATGCAATTGATTCGCAGTTCTCCATTATCTAGATGAGGTGGTTTGGTGAAATACCCAGTTGTAGAGATCTTCTATTCCGTTCAAGGAGAAGCATTTCACACAGGTATCCCCCACGTATTCATCAGATTTGGTGACTGTAATCTAAGATGTAGTTGGTGTGATACTGATTTTTTGCAATATGAAGAAATAGAAATGGATTCTATCATCGAAGACGTATTACAATACAATTGCGACAGAGTAATTTTCACTGGTGGAGAGCCGGCATTACAAGATCTCCAAACAATTGGAAATGCATTGAAAGAGCATGGCATTCACCTATCTATTGAGACTAATGGGACAATCCCAATTCCCAAAGTGATAGATTGGATTTGTGTTTCTCCTAAAGACCAATTATACCCCAATGTTAGCATAAAACAACGTACAGGAGATGAATTGAAAGTCGTATATTGTGGCCAGGATCTCTCTATGTATGATGAATTGAAAACCGGTTTCTCAAATCATTATCTCCAACCCTGTTACATAGACTCAGAAACTGTAGAAGAGAATGGTCGAAACTTTGCTGCAGTTGAAGAGATAGTGAAGAATTCGCCCGGCTGGAGACTTTCTTTGCAGACTCACAAGTGGATGGGTGTTGCTTGATGCGCGCAGTAATGGCCCTTAGTGGCGGTATGGATTCAACAGGGTTGCTGCTGCGTCTATTGGCAGATGGCTACAGGGTTTCCTGTATTTCATATGAATATGGTCAAAAACACAATATCGAGATTGATAGAGCTATTGCTAACATTGCCTACTTAGCCGATAATGACATACAAGTAGAACACAAAATTGCTGATTTATCTAGTGCTATGGGGTTATTCGAATCATCCCTCATTTCAGGTGGTGAAGAAGTACCTGAAGGGCATTACGAAGAAGACCAAATGAAATCGACTGTAGTTCCTAACCGG
>JASMAJ010000132.1 GCA_030754395.1 Candidatus Thalassarchaeaceae archaeon
GTCTTGAGTTCTCTCTTTCACACCTTGCTTAACAAAGCGATGTCTTGATGTAGGTCAGTAGTGGGCCACGGCCACCGGAGTGAATCTTCTTGGAGGACTACCTGCTTGAATGCATAGAAGGCCTACAAAAGGCTGGAGATGATGAAGGCAGACGTAGAAGAGAGATTCAGAAGCCAAAAGCATGGGCTCTTTTGTCCATGGAATGGAAGGCTCTTGCTATGCTCGCAGCCTCTAATGCAGCACCTGATGCAGTTGACGCTTCATCGAAATCGGGGCGTTCTTCACGTAGCCGACAACGAATCGGAAGACGGGGGGGGAGAGTTGCTATCTCCAGCCTTGATGATAGACTGGAAAAACCCTCTTCAGTGATCACAAAAGGAAAAGAGCCAGTTGCATACCGTCTTGCCGTACTATTAGCTCAAAAACATAGAATGGGGGAATCGTGGAATGCAGAGTGGGATTCTGCAATTGCCGACACGAGAAGTGAGTGTGAGGAAGGAATTCATCCCGTGTGGGAAAGAATGGCTAGAGAGGCCCCACTCATTGCTGAATTGGGTAGATTCCCTACAGTATCACACGAGTTCAATGATGGAGATTCGATTTCATGGCTTAATGAGGCCACATTTGATCCGCTCAATCAGAACAGTTTGCTTGTTTGGCTACAGAATTGTCCCATTCGTCTTGATCAGCATCAAGCACATGCCTTGCAGAATATTCAGAGAGATTTACAAGGAGGAAAGGCTCGTCCAAATCGCTGGAAAAAGTGGATGGACCCCGCACTGATGAATCTTGATGGAGATATTTCAATATTGGAAGGTATGCTACTAGCGGCGGGCTCAAATCTGAAAGCAGCGGATGTGTTTTCAAGAGTTGAAAACGATGATCTAAGTGGGATCGCTTCAAAACAAGCACTCTTATTTTCACTTAGAAATAGTGATTTTTCAGAATGGTTGTCGGCTATTTCTGTTAAAGGAGAAAGCGAATTAGATAATTCAGTGAA
This sequence comes from Candidatus Thalassarchaeaceae archaeon, assembly GCA_030754395.1. Lineage (GTDB taxonomy): Archaea > Thermoplasmatota > Poseidoniia > Poseidoniales > Thalassarchaeaceae > MGIIb-O1. The sequence goes on from JASMAJ010000132.1 coordinate 1,001, forward strand.
ATTAGAAGCTTGGTCCAATTATCAAGAAGGGTTTGATATTGAAATAAATTCTCTATTATCGGGTTACGAAATCCTAACTGATTCTGAGAATGATGCGTCCCAATCTCTCCTATGGGATATTGTCAATGAACTAATGATATCAGATAATACAGATAAGGCATTAGACTTCGTCCCCAAAATCAAAATTAATAATTCCGAGCAAATGAAATTAGCACTCAATCTAGTGAGGATTACAGGAGATAATTTTCTATCTGATCTTATTTCTTCAACAATGGAACAATCAGAGAATCCGATTCTTATTGAAACAATGGGAAATAATGAATGCCCACTTAATATTCGCAGAAGAGCCGCGCAAATATTAGCAACCCGCGATGCTAATGTTAACGAACAAATACTCGAAATTTTTACTTTATCGGCTGATATTGAAGGATTATCTCAGGAATTTATAGCAGACTCCGAACTAGCAGCCTCATACCCTCAACGTGCTCTATTAGTCTGGCATCTAATTCCTGCAAAAAAGGCAGTTTCGATAATTGATAACGTCAATATAATGCGCATGAAAGCAATTCGTGCACTTGCTGAAACTCAAAAGGATGGAACATTAACAGTCTCTGCAACGGCATTAATCGCGCTGCTTAGTGGCATCCCCTCAGCAATGGATGGTATCCACGAAAAACTCGATTCAGATGGAGTTCTTGCTCTCAATGAAGTACGAAGAGCGCTTTCAGCAGAGGGGGATGGGGTAGTCAGAGAAAATAGAATCGAATCTTTGGAATTATCTGTAAAAAATGCTGAATTAACTTATCTTGAACGACGACTATTCTCGGCTTTACTTAATTCACTACGACTAAATAGAGCCGCGATGGACTTACAAAGTGGTGTTGCAGAACGTATTGAGAGTGCTCTACATTCTCTTAGTGCGCTATGTTCTGATCAAAATGTAGCAATGCGTACAATTCAGACCACGACTGACCTTGTCCTTGAACACGATGCTGCAATCAATGAGTTAGAACTTTGGTATAGGACACACAATAATGGTTCAGCAGAACATCAAATTGTTCGAGCAACAATCGCTCAATCTAAAGACGATCGAATAAATGCTGGACGATCGTTTAGAGATGCTGCGATGAAAGTAGAGAATGATTTCGAACGTTCAGCATTATTGTTACGCAAGGCTTTGATTGAATTTGCTCACGCTGGAGGATGGAAAGAGGCTGTGAGTCTAATAAATAACCATCCAGAATTGACTGCATCTGTGACATCAAGATTCCAATTATACCTCAGAACTTGTGCAGATACTGCTGAAGGAAAAAACGATGTTGCTACTCAAAGAATTATTGAATATATCTCGGAAAGAGAACCTAATAATCCTGAAATTAAAGGTATTGATCATGAAGCAGTAAAACGACAACTAGAGGTTCTAGATAGAGCCCTTAGTTACGCTGCTGATCATAGGCTTCCTCAAGATCCATTCCGAGGACGTGTAAGAGCAGCTCAGATGATGTTACGACGTACTGAATCAAGTCGACGTAGTGAACTTGAGCGAAGATTCTTGCTCGAACTCAATGAGAAGAAAGATGTCTTAGAAATTGTTATGATTGCGGAAGAAGTTGCTGAAATTTCACCAGTGAGAGGTCTTCGAATGTTTGAAACTGCAATAGATTCCGGTAATTTTGAAGTGCGACAAATTCAGACTTTGGTGCGATCACAGAAGGCTATGTTCAGGAGATATAGCCAAACTATTCCCGTGCGTCAACGACGTTCATTAAACAATATAGCACTCAAGCCTCTTGTCATAATTGATACTAATATCTTAATTGATGCTCTCAAAGATGACTTGCTAAGTCAAATTTCGCAAGATCGCTTAGGTTCATTTGATTGGTCTGTCGAACGTGCATTTGTCTGGATGTTAAGAAGAAGGGCAAAAGAAGGGCGGGCTCTCCTTTGTATACCTCCAGTTGCCGAGGCTGAGTTCCGGAATCGGACAAAAAATCCTAAAATTACATTAGAATTATTCAATGATGTTTACATTGATCATAAAGTTTGGAAGAAGACAATTAATGCCGAACTTCTAATAAATAGAGTTGAAAATATTTTGAAGGACTTTGGTGGATTCAGATTACAAGCTAATGATGAAGAAAAATTAGTTCCTGACTTTAATGGATTCTTAATTCGTCACAAGGATATTTTTACTCGAATCTCAGAAAATAAACAATTGGCGAGCGATAATCCCCCTCCAAGAACTATAATTGATGGAGATGAGATATACCCTGAAAGGGGCGATATCGAAATTATGAAAGAGTCTGCAGTTCATGCGGAATCTACTATTCCTGATGTAGGTAGTGTTCTGATTGCTACTCGAGATTCCGATTTCAAACTCATCGCAAGAGCTCTACAAGATAACTTTGGATTTGGAGTAATTTGGACATCTCAGCAGTTGAATCGATACATTGTCTAAGTTCAGTCTTCAAGTGATTCGCCCAAGTTGCGCATGATTGTTGTAGCGGATTCTATG
>JASMAJ010000133.1 GCA_030754395.1 Candidatus Thalassarchaeaceae archaeon
CTTCTTTGGTGCTGGTTTATTTCTAGCCATAATAATCACTCAAATTCTTCGAATTGTCGAATCACGACGATTGGAATTTAATCTTGTCAACACAGCCTTCAATGTCTGGTCGTCAACAGGTACTTGGAGGCGCCCCTCGTTATGCATGCTCACTAGATGGCGCTTTACTCCCAAAGCAACCTCGTCGCGAGTTAACTCAAGGTTGGCAAGCCTCTGGCGTGCTTCTGGAGTCAAAATAAGTCGCATAGCCTCGGTTAAGGCTGCGGCTTCCTGAGTTGCAGATGCTTGTTGCTCTTCTGATTGTAATTGTTCATCTGCTCTCGACTCAATTTGTTGTTGAATTTCGGCTCGGCGGGCAGCTCGGATTCGCTCAAGTTCAGAATCGTCTGTTGACATAATCTCAGACACCTCCTCACCCACTTTATTCAGTACTTATCAAGTCCGGGTGCTACATATTCAGCCTGTGGCCGCACTTCATGGGCTACTTCATCGAGCAACTTATGCCCGTCTGCAGTCAAACCTCTTCCTAGTTTTACTGTGCCTGCCAAATTAGTCTTGACTTCAACAAGACCAGCATCCTCTAATTGTTGTAGAATTGTTCGTATGATATGTCTTGAACCAGCCTTAGCTCGATTTGGACTACTGCCTCGATCACGTGAGCCGCCGTACATCTGAGATAGGTGGTTAACACCAATAGGGGCATTCACTCCCACTTTGCGGAGAACCGCAGCAGTTCGGATTTCCCACCAATTTTCTTGAGTGGGGGGCCTTTCACGGTGAATCCCAGTTTTCACATGAAGAGCCCATTCAGGTCTTGAAATTTCTGAGGTAACTGCCATCCTATCCGCCAATACTGAAATTAGCAAATTAGCAGGAACGTCGTGGAATGTCGTCATGTACAACACCTAAGCGTCCCGCCGACCAGCCCGCCATATATAACGCAATCGTCCCCCCTATGGGGGGACTGCATCCCACATTGATTGTCATGGCAGTGCATCATCAAGTTCAAGCGGAGTGGTAAGTTCGGCCAGCCATGAAGAAGGCCTTGTCTCGCAATCCAAACCTTTTACGCACTTTACTAGGCCTCTCAGTGACTCTTATTATTGTACTTGGTTACTCAATCTACTCTGCATCTATTGAATCTGAATACTACCATTACCACACCCAAATGGAAGAGGCCTCCATAACCTTGAGTATGGATAATAATACTGCAGATAACATAATGTTGTGGGAAGGTTCCTCCTCTGGTTCACTCTCTTGGGTTAACATCACGGTTAATGGTGCCCCTGAAGGAAGTGTCCTCAAAATCACAAGCGGGGGTAGTAAATGGTGGAGTCACCCCTTACTAGGGGATGATAATGCTCAAAATTTCAACTGCTTGGAGCCGAACTCCAATTTTGAAATGGTAAATCATTGTGATTATAGCTTCTCCCACTCAATTGAAATCGATGAGACCGGCAGCATCATTCTTAGAGGGCTGCTTTCTGATGAATTGCCACTATCTGGTTTGGGAACTGTTAGAGCGGACAATTTGAGCGCTGCCATGGATGAATCAGTGTCGATTCTTGAGCGCGCTAATTTGAGCGTTGCATGGCAATTAGAATTGAGTCATGAATCTTCTATAGACAAAGTGGCGGTAGACTTAGATGCTACAGTAGTCATCAATTCACTAAGAGGAGTAGAAAAATTCCAATTGAACCCATTTGTTGAGTCAATCTGGTCATTAACTGCCTTGATGAGTTGCTTTGTAATGGCATTGGCTCTTCCTCTTGGAATATATTATGCCAGTATCAAAAGAGAACAGCGTCTCAACCTGCTCAGAAATCAAAATGAAGAAGCAGAATAAATTCTTTAGGATAAATCCTAAAGACCGGCGAGTTCAAATAATGTACAGAAGGTTAGCCACTGAGGGACATGCGGTTAGCATCGATTAGGCCGACTCTGCTCGTCGCTATTTTGATGTTTACTCTCGGCCTAACCAGCATGACTTCTTCTCTACTTTTCGAGGAGGCCGAGGCCGCCAGTGGAATTGATGTTAGGCCTATTGATTACGAAATGACTTATGTCAGTTCATCCGACCGAGATAACTTTGCACTTCTCTCCAGCCATGACCCCAGTGGTTCTGGGTTCACCCGACCTCCAGATCTCTATCTTATCGATGGCATGAGGAATGTTTCATCCCAAATCCAAATCACCGTGCAGAACCTTGGCTCTAATCCATCTGGTTCCTTCCAAATGCAATTGGTTGTATTGCATAACGAATACTCTGGCTTTGAACTCCTCAATACAACACTGAATGTAAATTCAATTAATGGGGGAAGTACCACTACTGCTAGCCACACATGGGCTCCAAAATATGGTGGCAATCACACATTAGTTGCTACCACCCTTCATAATACCGATGACAATAATGGCAACGATATATACAGTGAATCATTAGCTGTTGGACAATACTACTACAAATGCGATACACAGGGGTCTTGGAGTTTCGCCCCAGGTTGGTCCGTTGATAGTACCATATCACTTTCAGGATCTGCGTTCAATGTAGGTTCAGGTGGCAGCAGTAGCAGTTATGGTGCTAATTGGGATCGCTCCCTCACCAGTCCATTTTTTGACTATTCTAATGCCCATCCTTCACCTAACAATTATGCTAAACTAGGATTTTTCTATACCGGTTCGGTTTCCTCTGGTGATGGTATTAGATTGGAATTTAATGACCTTTCGAGCAATAGTTGGGTCAATATTGTGAGCAATGGGTTTTCATTCAGTACCAGTCCAGATTCTAATCTCAACGATGGGGTTAGTTGGTTGATTCAAAGTGAAGCGAATCGTCCGGGTTCATCTTCCTTGGATCCTGGGATGATTATCCCCACACAGACCCTGCATCAACAGACTCAGTTTAGATTCCGGTTCATTTCAGATAATTCTGATAATGCCCAAGGATATTGGCTGGATGATATGGTAATCATTTATGATGAAAAGGCGTGGCCAGAGGAGTTCCAAGTCCAAATGTCCAACAATGGTGCTGATAGCCATGCTCGGAGGGGTCATTGGGCAGAACATTTAGTTACCATTCAAAACGATGGTAACATCACCGACCAATACTCACCTACCCTTACAGGAATCCCTCAGGATTGGGATTACCAATTCGTCCATTTATCAGGTTCAACAATTCTTCCTAGTATGTCATTGGAACTAGAACCCGGAGAATCTCTAACATTCAAAGCACAAATTAAACCTGGGTCCAGTGCATCAACTGGTTCTCAATCTGCTACTGTCACCATTACCTCAGACAATTACGCTCCCAGTACTGCCAGTGTAACTATCAACACAATTGTCGACCCTGATTATATCCCAAGTTGGGATCCTGTGCCTTCAACGCACTACTGCCTACCAGGGAATTCATGTGAATTCTCCATCAACCTTAGCAATATTGGCGATGGC
>JASMAJ010000134.1 GCA_030754395.1 Candidatus Thalassarchaeaceae archaeon
CACCATCATCATCAATGTCAACCTGATGAAGGAATGCCTCTGTTTCCGAATCGAGGAATGAGAGTAAAGTTGTAGTGAATGTTATTGTCTGAAATTTTTCCACGACATTCCCATCATTGTCAATATAACGAGTCCAAATAACATAGTCTGTCAAATTGAATAGAGTAGTCCAAATTGTTCTAACTTCACCAGGAGGGCGGCTGCTCTCATTTGTAAGCAATATATAGGGCTCAGGATGAATTACTTGTGGTGCATTTGTATCGACTAAACTGACCTCGTCCAATGCTTCTTCAATATCATGTAATGGATCAGCAACCGAAGTGTTTTGGATTCCTAACTTGAGTTGCTCAAGCATTGGACTTGCTAATTGTCCAATAGCATTTGAGTCAATTACTTCATTTCTTTCCTCTAAAACTTTAGATAATTCATCGAGAATTTCAAAATCCTTAGACTCAATTCGGGACTCGGCATTTACCGCGACTAATGGTGCAATAGTAGGCAAAAGGAACAATGCTACTATGAGAATTGCATGTGAATTATTGACGCTTGGTGTAGTTCGAATCAATCGAACAGCGCCATTGCTCATATCATCACCTCTATCAGGTGCGATTTAGGGTCTTGGGCTGCAAGGGCACTCAATGATTCATCTTTAGACAGTAATGAATTAGCCAATTCATTCTAGTTTTATCGTCTCAATGGAACCACATGCAGGACAAGCGGCTCTTACAACATCATGACCCTCTGGAAGAATAATCTCAAATTTCTGTTCACAATCACTACAATCTTGTTGAACTGTTCTATCGTCTGGTAATTCAGAAGAAGACTCTTCTTCTTTTTCCAAGTTATTGTCGTCTGCTAGATTGTCATCTTCAGGTTCATCTACAGTAGGAGGTGGTGGAATTGGAAGTTCTTCTTCTTCGTATTCAGACAAATCTGATTTCCACACCCCATCTGAATTCTTATTGTCACTATTATGAGAATACTCAACTACATCATCCTCAACGACTTCGTCTTCATCTGTAGTAAATTGGGCCAGTAATTCTGCTGCAGGACTAGATATCTTAGTCGATTCAATTGGTGTTGGAGAATTAATGAGGGCTTCAATATCAACTTCATCTATCGCATCATCAATAGAAATGGAATCAACTGGATTAGGATCTCCCGACATTCCCGATGCGAATTGCCCGAAAGAGGAGGCAGAGGGGGTTGGGGCTGGTTGATTGAAGGCTGAATCGCCACCATACATTGCCTTCTGTTCCTCAATAGTCAACTCTCTTGGTTTTTCTTCTTCAGCTTCTTGCTCGGCTAGAAGTAACTTAAGGCGTTCATTCGTCATTCTTCGCCATGAGATTAGACCGACCAAGGAGACAATGGATAGAACAACCAGTATTATCAGTCCTATCAACAAATAAGGACTCATACCAAATATACTATTATCACTAGTTGAATCTTTTACAGTTACGAAATATGTAATTTGAGATGGAATTCCCGCATCATTTGTAATGGTGCAAACAACCTCAAATGACCCACTGTTTTCAAATGTGAATGATACAGGATTACCCGTTGCATCAACATCATTACTCGTATCGCCATCTTCATCTAGACCATCCGAATCAATATCAAAATCCCAAGAATATTGAAGATTAATTGATTCGGAATCAGTAGCATCGGCAATAAATTCGTAGGGATTTCCTGAACTAACTGAAATTTCTTCAGAAGTACTTGAGACAAAGGGGGGGGATGAATCATACAACTCAACATTGATGGATTCCTCACTAATTAGACCACCATTGTCGGTAACTCGCAATGTGACAGTGTAGTTTCCTGCAAGATATGTTGTATTGAAACGGAAATTGAATGCGGCTCCATCTTGCCAATTACTTGCTCCAAAGGATTCTACAACTGAATCATCTAATAACCATTCAACTTTTGAGATCCCCCAATTGTCCTGAATAGTCGCAAAAAGAACTAATTCATCATCGAAATCTCTGCGAATGATATCTGAATTAGAAAGAGAAATTTCGGGATTTGAGATGTCTTTAACTTCAATTAATTGATCGGTGGTAGCACTGCGACCATCCTGAGAAATTACTCGCAAACGGACACTTACATTTGTTGGTTCATCCCAACTGATACTTACTGTCATCCCAACAGTATCATCAACCCCATCACCATTAGTATCCCAGTGAAATTCAGTTGCTTCAATTTGATTTGACCTATTCGGAGTATTTGAAGCATCGAGAATGACATTGGCTCCAACATCAACCAATGCAAGACTTTCAGAATCGGTAATAATTGGATTAACAACAGGAGTCAAAGAGATTACTACTGTTGTTGCGACAAATCCGGTTCCTGCACCTCCACCAGCAGGACCGGGATGGTTATCGACTGCTATGTACAAATCCTGACCATCATACTGTTCGGTCACAGCCCAAGAAGTTGAGCGTTCTTCCAATATTAGTAACATTTCTGTTCCTGAAATATAAGTTGTTGCTGTTCCATCTAATAAGTAATTATCATGTTGAGCTTGCGTCATAATAAATACATCAGGAGCACCTTGCATTGTAGTTGCAAACATATTGATTATAGTTCCATAATCTAGAGAAAGAGGACCCGCAATAATATTGTGTGTGCCAGTTTCTAGGCGGACTATTGAATCGATAATTCCGAAATCAGGGCTAGGAACTGTCTCAATATTCAAAGTGACTGCTGCAATACTTCCTCCTTGGGCTCCACTTCCATTATCTTGAGGATGGCCCATATTATCTAGCACGAGATACCAAGCTGTTGCATCTCTGTCAGAAGGAGTAGTCCAATGCCAGCTTCCATTCCCTGAGAATGATTCGAAAACTGACTCGGATTGCCAAACTGAGTCAAGGCGGTAATTTTGTTCATTCTGGTAAACTGTAACAGAATTTGCATCGAACAATAAAATATCAATCGCAACATTTGAATCAATATCAAAAGAAAGAGTTTCACCTGGTGAAAGAATTCCAAGATCAACACGAACACAGGTTCCATCATCTAGAGGCCAATTAGCTGGTAACATATCTGTGTCTGCTGGAGTACAGGAAATTACTCCCTTCGAAGTGGCCTCAACAAAAGGGGCAGAAGTTGCCAAAAGAAGCAACAGAAGAACCCCGGCCGAGAAGGTACGCATTGCGTATGCGTTCACCTTCCCCTTTTGAATCGTATCGTAACTTCGTTCCAATTAGTATCATCGAAAAAATCAATTTCTCGAATGATTAATCGCGAGGAATAGGGGTAGGAGGGAACCAACGCAGCACCACTACATCGCCAACTGAGCGCACCCAATTCCAAGGAATTGCAACGTGTACTCTCCCTTCAACCAAATCAGAAGGTGGGTCAGCGACGAAAATATGCGTGCACACCCAATCATCCGTGTCGATGACAGTATCGT
>JASMAJ010000135.1 GCA_030754395.1 Candidatus Thalassarchaeaceae archaeon
AGCGAGTCCTGCAGCGATAAGAGTCTCAGCAATTAGGCTCGGACAAGACTCAACATCACCTTCAACTAGAGTAATTTCTGAACCATCTTCTGCGATGATTGGATCAGAGAGATCCTGTAAAATTCGAATTCGAATCAAGTCTTGACCGATTGCCTCTGAAGCAGTAACCTGAACGGGTGGAACTGGTTCTGCTCCGGTAGCTCTATCTGGAAAAGCATCCATCTCTCTTATTCTATCCTCTTCGTCAAAATCAGCACTGTTCCAAGAAGTTTCTATTTCTTCAGATAAGGGAGCAGTCTGTGTTTTTTCAAGAGTCGGAGGCTTCTCAGATTCATTTTGTTGTGATGTGAAAGCAGTCAATGGCTCATGGGGTCCAGGTTGTGGAATGATGTTTTTCCCATTGCCATTGTTTCCATTCACTAATGTCCTCCATGAAACATCATGTTTGTATTTCTCAACGAGGTGACTCAGACTTTGATAATATGCTCTTTCAGAAGCGTCATGTCTCTCCCAATCAATGACACTGAGTTGTTGAACAGCAGCGGCCGCATCTCCTCCCCCTCCTTTCATTAAATTAGTAAGAACGGCATGCTGAGTGAAAGCATTCAGCCGAATACGAGTTAAATCAGTTACAACTGTTCTAACATTTCCAAGTTGGCGAGTAAGAAGTTGAGCCTTTGCACTCATTCCTTCATCGCGTATGGTTTCTTGAAGTTGAGTCTCCAAGTGAGTTGTTAATTGATTTACTGAGTCCCAAAAATCCGATAGTGGAAGTTCCACAGGAGCGCTTGAAGCCTTCTGCTTGCGAGCCACTTCAAAAAGGGCCTTATTGACCGATTGGAGTTGATGTTTTCCTAGTCTCATCCCATCTGCCTCCATGCTACCGCGAGCGACCCGCTACCCATCCTCTGCGGGCGATACATCAATCATTCCATCTGGACGGCTGCAAAGTGAGGTTCGAGCCGCTGGAATCAAGAGGTAATCACGGCTCGCTAGCGCCGCAGGTGTACCCGAGTGGTCAAAGGGGGAGGGCTCAAGATCCTCTGCGTAGTGCTTCGCAGGTTCAAATCCTGCCGCCTGCACCAATCCTAGATTTGCTTGCGATGCTCAGGCGCGCCATTCCTATTCTTCAGCCATATTTTTCCAGAATTCATTGATTGCACTCGGATTTCGAATTACCATCTGACCAACATATAGCAGGTAAGCGGCCAGAGGTAGGTATAGTCCAATTATGATTGGATGAGGACCAATGGTGAACAATGGAATTGAGTAAGCAATCATCGGAATCAGAAGCCAAGGAATTGGCCCTCTATTCTTTGCAAAAACCATCACTGGATAACCTAATCCACACCCGATAAGGAAGAAGACTATCGCCACTAGGGTTATTTCCATTGGCCTTTACTTAGGGCATAGGGTCTTAGTGAAACCCCCTGCTTGCATTCAACTCATACCCATTCGTCAATGAACTCCCACTCGTAAGAGGTAGCGGCTAGTGTGAATGCTTCATTCTCAGCTCGCCATTGTTTTTCTTCAGCTTCACACCTCAAGTGTTGACTTTCCAGTTCAAACCAAGTCCGCGAGGCGGTTAACCAGTTTTCTAGCATTTGCAATATATCGTGTATAGTGTACTTTCGTTCCATGATCGACAATTGGATTCAACACGACATAGCATGGTCCTGTAGTTTGACCTATTCAATTGCTTCGATTAATTGTTTGATGAATTCAATGGTTCCCAAAGTGCCACGTAATTCGGTAAAATGGTCAGCGGCTTCCACTACACCAGGGTGTGTATCATTGACCGCTACGGAGAACCCACAGACATTGAACATCGAGATGTCATTAGCAGCATCACCTACTGCGATGACTCTTTTAGGATCAGTTCCACGCTGTCTGAGTGCTTCTAATACTCCATTCCCTTTGTCGATTCCAGGGCTACAAATATGAATTGCAAAACCAGTTGGTGAAATCACTAAATCATCATACTGCGAGCCTTTGATTGCATCCAATATAGCCTCGTAATTGTCAACTTCTTTCAAACACCATTCAGTTTCTCGCCAGCGATTTGATTCAATTCCGGCTGCATCCAATCCTTCAATCTGTATCGCAAGCCAATCAGCAGCCTCGCGCGCGCGCTTTCCATCTGCTAGAGCTCTGATTGGGAATCCTAGACGTGTGTCCCAGATCATACCTCCATTTTCTCCAACAACGAAACCAGATACTGCAAGGCTCTGTTGTATAGGGGTTACATTCGGTAGAGTTCTTCCACTAGCAAGTGAAACTATGATGCCTAATTCCTCCACTTTGCGAATTAATGGAATTAGGTCAGGATTGAATCCGTTTTCATCAAGCAGAGTTCCATCAATATCGAAGATTATCATATCAAAATCTTCGCGGTTTGGCCACTGCATAGATCTCGCACCCCCTCTTTGTTCAAGATTCCACCGTATATTGTTGATATTTCTCCCCTCAGGTTGATGAGCAACCTATGTTTCCCAAGAGTATGACCGATGAGGAGTTCCTTGTCCTCGATGATGATGCGGACAAAGTTCCTCAGTCGAAGACTAAGTCTTCCTCACAATCAACTGATGCTCCTCCAAAGATTAATTCTACAATCTCAAGTATACGAACTTCAATCTCAAATGCTTTAGAAAGTGCTAAGAATAAAATTTCTTCAATTTCAAAGAAGAAAGAAGCTTCAGTTGAGCAAAAAAATGAGTTGATTATGGAAGATTGTTGTGCTGATGGTACATGTTCAACAGATGATAAGGAACCTAGTTTGAACAAAGAAAATGACGTTGATTTTTCTATTGAAGCAGAACTCGTTGTAGATGGAAACGAAGAATTTGAGTGGGGTCTCAGAGGGCTGGATTGTCCAGACTGTGCAATGAAAGCCACACGCGCAGTAAAGCGACTACCAGGAGTTAATGAAGTCAATGTATCAGCAACTGAGGGTAGAGTAAGGGTCAATCTTGATGTTGCGCGTGGACGTGTCTCAAGGGTTTCAGCTGTTCTAGAAAGTCTAGGTCATGGACCTGAGATTGAGTGGATGGAAGTTCAAGGTAAAACGGCAGGCGATGTTTCGCGTAGACTTGGATTGAATCGTAAGGATTTACGTTCTGCTCTGTTGGAGATTCCGGGTATTATTAATGCAAGTCTGGATGATGGTACAATCGAAATCCAACGTGTAAATACTGATTCGGTAACAGTCCAAGAAATGACCGAAGAGGGCCTACGTAGATTACTTGGGGATTATACAGTTAGTGATTCGAGAACCACTAGGCTGCGCCCCGATCAAGTTCAGTTACTAGGTGCTGTATTGACCATTCCACTTCTCGCAGCAGTTATTCT
>JASMAJ010000136.1 GCA_030754395.1 Candidatus Thalassarchaeaceae archaeon
TTTTCTGCCTCATCCCACCGCCCTTGTATAGATAGAATATCGCCTCTTAATTCTCGTATCAAACCCCAATTTAGTGGTTCAAATCCATCTGAATCGAGTCCGCGAAGAATTCCCAATAATTCTGTATGACCTGCCTTAACTAATCCACTACCTTCTTTCATTAGAACTTCGGCGAGTTGATCATAATCATTTGAAGCATCAAGATGGTGAATGAACTCTATCTTCTCAGAGGCAGAATTGCTTCTTTTTCTATACCACTCAACCGCATTAGAATGAAGTTCCATCTTAAGAGATTCATCCATTGATCTAACTAAGAATTCTCTGACTAAATCATGCACATCATAATTCTCAGAATCAACACGGCGGGCGAGGCCCTTCTCTACCAATTCATCTAGAAGGTTAATATCGGCATTAAGTCCACTCAATGAGTCAAGAGGCATAGGTTCTCTAAATACAGCGATTGCCCCCAATAGTCGCTTTTGTGACCCAGATAACTTGCTAAAAATTTCTTTCTCAACAAATGCCTCTAAAGTGGCGTGGAAGGTCTCGCCAACGCTACCTCTATTGATTAGTTCTAGAACTAATGGATGACCTCGAGATAGTGTGTAAATATGCAAGAATTGTTGTAATTCAATATCTGGCATTGCTGACAATATCTGTCTGCTAGAATCCTGATCAAGACCTTCTAACGGAATAAAGTGAGTTAACAAATTCCCTGCAGAATCACTCTCAGGAACAATCATCCTAAATGAACGAGTGAACATTGCTAAACCAAATTCATCCGACTCAGGTACTTTGATTGCAATGGCTCTTAATATTGCAAAGAGGTTTTCATCAGCAACCTTGTGTAAATCATCAATGACAATTAATGCGGGAGAATTATTCAGTCCTTCGATTAACATATTGGCTACAATTGTAGCCTGAGGGACTGCAGAAGATGAGATATAGTCGCCTAAATCACTACTACCAATCATTGATAGCCATTCAGAGCAAGCCTCTAGAAAGGCTCTAGACCCTTCCCAATCTTGACATCGATGATACAGAAGATTGCGACGATGTGTAAATCTTTCAATTAATTTCGCTGCTAATGCAGTCTTTCCAATTCCGGCAATTCCAGGAACAAGAAGTGTAGTGGAGCCTGATTCCAAAATATTAGCCATCTTTGAAATTTCATCCTCACGCCCGTAAAATCGGCGGAGACGAGGTAAATCATTTAGCGAACTAACTAATTGTTTCTCAATATGCTTTGATAAATCTCTCTCAATTAAATCAGGAGAAAGTGAAGACAAATCAATAGTTCCGCTATCATCGATATAACGAAGAATGTCTACATGTCTGAGAGGTAACTCTGTTATTTGTAATGCTAATTGCAATTCAATCATTTCAGATCTACCATCGGGATGGATTATTTTTACTGATTGCTCACTTACTTTAGACCAAATTTGATCGGCTAATTTAACCCCCTCTGCAGTTAGAAAGTATGCTTTCCTCTTCCTTGAAACTCCTGATACATGGGCCTGCCTTTCAATAAGATGACCGGTTTCCTTCATACCTGAAATTGCTCGGGGAACATTTGACCTTGCAATTGCTACGGCATTAGCAATTCCCATCTGCGAAATAGCAAATGGAACTTCCACCTTGTCGGCATAATCAGCATAGTCTCTAAGATGAAGAAGAATCCTTTCCTGAACCCCTGGTCGCGGCACAGCCATGCTAGTCATATCGGTCGAGCATTACGATTTACTCAAGAACATTCGTACTGAATGAGATGTAATGCATCATCGCTCAACATAATCCGGATCGGGAACCCATTCTTGCTTCTGAGGGTCCCATAGCCAACCGGGATGTTCTGATGATTCTCCAACATCTTGTTCAGATTCCTCTCCTGAGACTCCCTCTTCGAACCCCTCGTCATTTTCAACTTCCAATGAAACTAATCCTGAAAGGTAAAGTCCGGCTCCAATTAACACGATAATCACAATCGCAATAATTACAATTACAGAATTACCCATGCCATCACTCTTTATTGACGGAGATATTGGAGTTCCTTCGATTTGAGATGAACCACTAACCGAGAAAGTAGGAGCAATAGTTTTTGTAATCATTGAACCCGGAATTCCGATTATCCAAGTTGAATCATTACTAACCACAGTAGAATTTACCTGAATGCCCCCCAACTTGACAGTTATCGTTTTCCCAGGAAGTCCTGTTCCTGTAAATATAGCAACTTCATTGGAAGAGAAAGTAGTCTTTTCTGGTTCATTGACTGTGAAAGTAATTGGAACAATTTCAAAGGAGACTGGTGAAGAAATCTCTTTCGAGCCATGCTCATCTGTAGCCACAAATATTACATTATTAAGTGCCCAATTTGCCATATCATCGTCATAAAAACGCATTGAGACTGGATCGAATACAGTCTCGCCGTCAATTCCTACATTGATTACAACTCCGAACAAATCATCAGCAGTACCTTCCACTCCATCATCGTATACAGATACGTAGAGATTTTCTATACCATCCAAGTCATCAAAATAATCGTACAGATTAAATCTAGCCTTTGTACATTGATCAAGAGACTGGGAGGCGATTTCGCAATATAGGGTGTATTGAGAAACCCAATCAGTATTATCAAATGTTGGTTGATTATTATTTATTATTAGAGGGTTGTCAGCAGTAATCTGAATCTCCAACCAATCGCTATAATCATAACCATCGTAAGACCTAACTCTAATTTCATATTGATGATTATGATACATATAAGCTCCAGAGTTCCATTCTAATTTCCAAGAATCGTCACTTTCAATATCGCTAACTAATCCATTGTAAACAACGATATTTCCATTTGTGATATCAATGACTTCAATATCTACTCTAGTTACAAACCCATCAAAATCAACAGCCGCACCCTCAATTGTTGTCATAGAGCCGGCAGAGTAAATTTGTCCATCCTGAGGAGAAATAAGGCTGACATATGGCTCAGAATTCCTATTATCAATTGTCAAGTCAATAACTACTGGGATACATTCATCAATTTCACCTAAACAGAAATCAGAGTCGGAAGCCCAAAAACGGAATGAATAATCAGATGAAATTCTCGGCATGCCACTATAATCCCATGACCAAGACCAATCTGTTCCGCCATCAGTTTCAGTTACAACGTGATAGTTCGGACCATCTATCTCAACAAAAATACTAGAGATGTCAACTCCGCAATTTGAGGGGCATCCGTATGAATCCTGAGCTGAACCTTCAAAGGTCACTAAACCATTTGAATGAGTTGATCCGGAACTTGGAGAATTCACATTGATAGTTGGAGCAAATGTGTTCAATTTTATGGTGACACTGAT
>JASMAJ010000137.1 GCA_030754395.1 Candidatus Thalassarchaeaceae archaeon
AATTCCTAATTCCTGTAAAGAAGCCCTAGCGGCATCAATTGCATTCTGCCTCGCAGTGCGTACTTTTGACAATGATGAGGCCCACGTATCTTGTTCACGCAGTTTCAGCCAAGAATCATTGACTTCACGGGCTGAACCTGAAAGATCAACCTCAGTTGAACCTACTCGAATGTATATGCGCCCGATGTTGTTATTCTCATCTTCAGTCATCAGTATCACTCGGCCCTAGAACCTCTATTTGATAAAATCGACTTCGATTCTTTATCAATCCCGCAACCGTTTGATTCAAGACTTACAGCCGACGACCGGTGTCTAATGGGTTCACAGGACAACTCAGGGTTTCCCCTCGTCTTGCATTCAACTGCAGACCCTACGAGGCTCGGTGGGACGGCAATTTGTGGCTTTTCCACAGTAGGTTCAGTCGGTGTTATTGCGATGTCTCACATTATTCAAACAATGGAACTAGACCCCATGGGAACTGTTCTTCATCCTGAGTTCCCAGCTATTGCTTTGATTCATGATTCAATTCCTAAACATCCAGTCCGTGTATACCAAGGCGATGGACTAGGTGTTTTCATTGCCGAAATTCAATTTCCCCCTCAGAACGATGTTCATTTTGGAGAAACTGTGCTTGAGTGGTTTACGAAAGGTGGTTTTGACCGTCTAATCGTTGTTGATGGAGTGGTCAGTAATGATCTTGGAATTAAGGAAGAAAGTGACCTTTGGGGTGTATCTTCAACTTCGATTGGTCGCGACTCGCTAGATAATTCAGGTATTCAGCGAATTCAACAAGGGATTGTATCTGGGATTTCTGGATATCTGATTGCAGAAGGTGAGCGACGAGGTCTGGATGTCACGGCCTTACTCGCTGAGTGCAATCCGATGTATCCTGATGCTAGAGCAGCTCTGATAGCAATTGAGGGAATTTCAGAACTTATGGATATGGAGATTCCAGTGAAAGGCTTGCTAGAAGATGCTCGTGCCATCGAGGAGAGAGTAAGAGAAGCATTCGAACGTGCTCAAGCCAATGCATTACCTGCACCAGATACAGAACGTGATGACGACGAAGTCAGAATGGTCTATTGATGAGTGCATCAATAGAATGGATTGCTACCTGCAGCATGATCAGTAGTATCGACAACTTCTAGAATTTCAGGAACATTTTCCTTAATCATTACCTCAACTCCCTGTTTCAGAGTGACATCGGCCATTCCACAGCCTTGGCACCCCCCTCCAAATGCAATAATTGCCTTATCATCGTCTACTCCTATCAGCTCAACTACTCCCCCGTGAGAAGCAACAGCGGGGTTTACTTTCTCATTGATGATTTCCGCGACACGTATTGATAATTCATCAATCCACAATGGGTTGGGATTGTCAAAAGAGAATCCACCTCCCATCAGAGTTTCCTTGAAATCAAGTGTGGTACCATCTAGATATTGAGCACTTCGCATAGCAACTCGAACAGTAACTCCCTCGACATTAGTAATTACATCGTCCTCTTGACCACCATCAGTGCCTACAAATTGTAAATCATACTGGAATCCCTTTGGTCCGCGGCCAATAATTTCGATCCGAAGAGCGAGGTCCTCTTCTCCTGATTTCTCAGCGAATGAATCAAGCATTTCACGAGCCTTGGATGTGATAGCCAGCATGTTCCCGACCTTGTTCAGAGGCTCCTCCATTTTCAACTTGCGGGCTATCGGTTGATGCTAACAATCTCAATTTGAACTCACTATTCTCCATCAACAACCCTTTGATAGATTGGTTACGGGGGGCATCCAATGGAGTCACAGGAAACCACGGATGCATTGGGTAGACCGTTGCGAGATTTACGGATTTCATTAACCGATCGATGCAACTTCCGATGCCCATACTGCATGCCTAGGGAAAAATTCAATGAGGATCATACTTTCCTTCCCCGCCGAGCTTTCCTATCTTTCGATGAGATTGAAAAAGTGGTACTTGCATGTATGGAGTTAGGCCTTGAGAAGGTGAGACTTACTGGTGGAGAACCACTTCTTAGATTCAATTTAGCCGATTTAATTTCTCGATTATCAAAGCTTGAAATTGACCTTGCCCTAACTACCAATGGCTCTCTTCTTCAACGTAACGCACAGGCATTAGCCGATGCTGGGCTTTCTAGAGTAACAGTCAGCCTCGATGCTTTGGATGATGAAGTTCACCGAAAAATGACCGATTCAAGAGTCCCTGTTGCAGACATATTAGATGGAATAGATGCTGCATTAGAGGCGGGGCTAACTCCGGTAAAAATTAATTGCGTCATCAGAAGAGGTGTGAATGAGGACCAAGCAGCAAAACTCGTCAATCATTTCCGTGGAACTGGAGTGATTGTTAGATTCATTGAATTCATGGATGTAGGTAGGACAAATGGATGGAGTAGGGGTGAAGTGATTCAGAGCAAAGATCTGCTTGCACACCTTCAAACAGAGTTTGATTTGATTCCTTTAGAGGACGTTCGCACCTCTGATGTTGCAGTCCGTTGGGGCCACTCCGATGGAACAGGAGAAATTGGATTAATTTCATCCGTCAGTGAGCCATTCTGCGGAGATTGTGTCCGAGCTCGTATTTCTGCTGATGGAAGGCTATTCACTTGCTTATTCGCTTCTGGTGGCCACGATATTCGAGCTTTGATTCACAATGGCGCAAATGGAGGAAATCTGACTGCGGCTATCGCTGCAATCTGGGCACGTCGAGCTGATCGCTACTCTGAATTACGTTCTGAGGAGACTTCTGCGCTTCCGCGAATTGAGATGTCATACATCGGTGGTTGAAATTTCATCAAACACTCTAACAATCTCAGACCAAGGCGCATCAGTTCTAAACGAAGGTTCAGCATAGTGCGAAACCGATGCACTGTGCCCCTTTTCTTTGAGGTAAGCAACCATCTTTGCAGGGCTGGGCGGCGAGCCTTTTTCATGCCAACGGGCCAACTCATCTACGGCGATAAGATGGTGAGAATCTATTGCTTCGGCTTCTTCTGCGATATTCCGCACAGCTCTAGCGACTTTCCTATTCTCTAACTCAACATTTTTTTGACTCCAATTAGCTGGATCATTTTCAGAATATATCGCACCACACAATTCCAAAGAGCGCTCAACTGTCATCGATGCCATCACATCCTTATCTCCCATAGGGCCAATCCACATAGGTCCTGAAACGCGTGGATCTTCACGAGCAACCGGATGAGAAAGAGGAAGGAAACAGCGTATTGGCAAATCAGCACCTGAATCCTTGGATAGAAGACCAGAATTGGTAGATGCTTCAACTTCTTCCT
>JASMAJ010000138.1 GCA_030754395.1 Candidatus Thalassarchaeaceae archaeon
TCATGAAGGTGCTATGTTTTCGCAGGAACGCTCACCTGACTCATATTTCGCCATGGGTCCGGAAATCATAATTTCAAGGTCAAATGAATCAAATGATATTCTAGTAATGCCAATCGAACAATCTCAGCTTAGACTTGCATTCTCTGACGGAGAATGGGAGCTCCCACTTTCAAATCTACCATATGAATTCTCAATCACGCGCGGTGAATCAGGATCTGCATTCTGTCCATCTACAAATGTAATAGCTGGAGTTAATTCTACAGGAGAATGGAAAGTAGAACTCTCAGATCGATCTTCGATTCTTATTCCCGAGAACTCTCCTGGAGTTGGCACTCTACAGATGAATGGTTCAGGATGGTTAGCAATATGCGATGACACAAATATGCTATCTTGGTATTCGATGGTTGAAGGGCCAGACGTCTTACCTTACTATGGCGAAGAATTCATTATTTTCAACAGAGAGAACTACTCAATACCGATTTCTTTAGACTGGACTGGCGATGCCGCTGGTTCTGACTATTGGGAAGTTTCGGTTCCTGCGGAAGTAAGCACAATGTCTTCAGTCCAAGTTAATATCACAAGCAATGGTGAACCTGAAGCTTTGCTGGTTTACTGGGTGACTACAGGTGATGATGGCATCACCCTCAATCTTGCCGCTCGCTCGTTTATTGAGGTGTCATAATGAGAATAGCAGTTCTTGGAGTTGGTTCAATTGGAGGCGTTGTCCTTGGAGCACTCTCAGACAGTCAAATCGATTTATTGGCAGTCGCTCGAGGTCAAACCGCAAAAAATCTTAGTGACATCGGATTGATTCTTCACACTCCTGAGGGCTCAATAGAGATGATACCCTCAGAACGATTTATCATCGTAGATAGTGAAACTCCGTTATCCGAATCAATTCAGTCTAGTTGTGATGTCGCTCTAGTCTGTGGTAAGGCTGCGTCAACTCCTGTACTGGCTCAGTTGGCAGAAGAGATGCTGACTCCTGATGGTTTTGCAATTAGTTTGCAGAATGGTTTGGGTCACTCTGAAATTCTTGCTAATCGTATTGGCCGTGACCGTGTTTTAGGGGGCTCAATTACTCATGGGGCTTGGAGAGATGGAGACGGTTCTGTATACTGGGTTGGCAGAGGGGCTATCCGAATGGGTGGACTAGATGGAGGTCCAGCATCCGGTATTGCATCCGAACTATTTGCAGCACTGAGTGATGCTGAGTTAGAACCAATCTGGTCAGAGGATGTGCAGCAGATTGTATGGCGAAAATTGCTTCTGAATGTGGCGATAAATCCTGTTTGTGCCATAGCCGGAGTTAGGAATGGAGCAATTTTAGAGGTTCCTGAATTATGGGAACAATCTCTTGCTGCTATGAGTGAGGCAGCATCTGTTGCTCGAGGACTCGGAGTTAATTTGGGTGAAGTGGAACTCGAAGATCATCTGCGCAAAGTTGTTGAAGCAACTTCTGAAAATCGCTGTTCTATGCTCCAAGATGTAATGGCAGGACGGTTGACAGAGATAGATTCGCTATGTGGGGCAGTTGTTGAGAGGGGTGAAATCCTTGGAATCCCTACTCCTGCGAACCAAGCATTACACGCTATGGTCAAAGGGATAGAAAGATCTAGTGAATTCGCTTGATTACTCGAGGTCAATATTCCAGTGCAAACCTACGTTTTCTCGTC
This sequence comes from Candidatus Thalassarchaeaceae archaeon, assembly GCA_030754395.1. Classification (GTDB taxonomy): domain Archaea; phylum Thermoplasmatota; class Poseidoniia; order Poseidoniales; family Thalassarchaeaceae; genus MGIIb-O1. Next base: position 1,677 of record JASMAJ010000138.1, read on the forward strand.
GCGCCATACTTGCTTCGGTGACTAGTTCAGCACAAATTATGAGATTGCGAAATTCAACCATGCTCTGAGTAGGTTTAGTAGAATGCCAGACTGGCACAATCTCACTACGTATCTCAGAAATTCTTTGTCTAGCATGACTCAGTCGAGTATCACTTTTCACCAATCCAACGTTGTTTGTCATTGTACTACGCAACGCCATCAAATCTGTATTTAATGGGGGATACGTGGAGAATTCATCGAGATCATCATCACGCCACAGGATCAAATTTTCTATTATTTCTGGTAATTCTCCATTGGTGGCTCTAGATATGATATCTTCTGCAGCTCGCTCTGAGTACACAACAGCCTCTAACAACGAGTTTGAGGCCAGACGATTGGCTCCGTGTAATCCAGTTCTCGCCACTTCTCCTATAGCATATAATCCAGGCATAGGTTTTCCATTACGCAATGCTCTACCACAATGGTCGACTGAAACTCCTCCAACTAGGTAATGAGCGGCAGGGCGAACTGGAATAGGGTCAGACCCTAGTCTGATTCCCATGCTTGCTACACGACTGGCGATAGTAGGGAATTCGTGAACCAATTCTTCTGAATTAAGATGTTCAGTGACGAGAAGGACGTGAGAATCACCACTAGCCTTCATTTCTCTATCTGTAGCTCTTGCAACAATATCGCGAGTATCGAGGCTACCCTTTGATGAGTATTTTGACATATACGATGCATCTATGATTGACGTTGGATTTATTCGCCATTTGGCGTATTCACTTTGAGTCATCAGAACCGCTCCATGACCTCGCATTGCTTCAGTAATGAGGAATGGCTGCTCAGAATCTACCGCAAGTGCAGTGGGGTGAAATTGAATGAATTCCATATCCTTGATGTCTGCTCCAACTCGGTGTGCCATGGCAACTCCATCACCTGTTGACACCGAGGGGTTAGTTGTTGCAAGATGTAGCATCCCAGCTCCACCTGAAGCCAAAACTACAGTCTTCGCAGCAAGCGTATAGACGACACCATCTGGTGCCATGCACCATAGTCCTGCAACACCATCATCTGGATTGTCGAAATCTCGTCGAGCCAAATCAAGAACCATCCAGTTCTCAAGAATCCTCAGGCCAGAATCATATTCCTCTGCAACTTCTTCAGTCAATGCTCTTTCTATTTCCGCTCCAGTTCTGTCTTTTGCATGAAGAATCCGTTTGTCAGAATGGCCTCCTTCGCGAGCCAGATCATACAATCCATTTGCACTAAGATCGAATTCTACTCCATGCTCGACTAAATCTTTGATTCGATCTGCAGCCTCGTATACAACTGAACGAACAACTTTCTCATCACACAGTCCTGCTCCAGAGGATAGGGTGTCCTTCACATGGGCTTCTAGAGATGTCTCATTTTCGACATCAAGCACCCCAGCAATTCCACCCTGTGCCCAATTAGTTGAAGAGGTGGACAACTCCTTCTTCGTTACTACAACTACAGTTAGTCCTTCTCGGAAGCATCGTAGTGCAAGGAAGAGGCCAGCGATGCCAGAACCAATCACTGCAACATCAGCAGGAGGTAGCTTACGCTCTGATACCCCTGTGGCCATGAGATTCCTCAGAGGGATATGTCATTCAA
>JASMAJ010000139.1 GCA_030754395.1 Candidatus Thalassarchaeaceae archaeon
AAGAAGGAGGTATGGAAAGATGGTTACTATTGTTGAAGGAATCGATGATTCTGCAATCGACATTGGTAAACTTGCCAAGCTTCTGAAAGGTGCTTGCGCTAGTGGAGGCACTGTGAAAGGCCGAACTATAGAACTCCAAGGTGAACACAAGAAGCGTGTTGCCAAAGTTCTCAAACAGAATGGATACCAAGTGGAGGTGCGCTAATGAATCTCTATCATGCTCCATGGTTGGCTCGAAACATTAGCGTTGTTGAGAGTAAGGATCCAACATTGGTCGGAGTATCAGGAATGATTGTTGAAGAGACTCGCAGAACTCTACGAGTCCGTACAATTTCTGGAATCTTGACTCTGCCTAAAGATGTCATCACATTCACCATAGATTCTGATAAGGCCGTTATTGATGGAGCATCCGTCACACAACGTCCAGAGGACAGAATTAACCGAAGATATAGGAGGAACTGAAATGAAAGATATTGGAGTAGATGTCAGTACACCAGAGGGTGAATGGGATGGGGATCAGAATTGTCCATTCTATGGGAGCTTGAGGGTACGTGGTCAGATTATCGAAGGCACTGTATCTTCCTTAGGAATGACAAATTCAATTATTGTTGAAAGAGAAGTCACTCGCTACATGAAGAAGTATGAGCGATATGAGAAGAGAACTCGCCGATATGCAGCACACCTTCCATCTTGTCTTGGTGAGGTCTCTAGTGGAGAACGTGTCCGAATCATGGAATGTAGACCTCTATCGAAGACTGTAAAATTCTGTGTAATTGAGAAGGGGGACGTTGAATGAGGGGAATTGCAGGAAATTCAACCGCAGGTCTTCCAAGCATGGCCAGAATGGACTGTGTGGATAACACCGGTGCAAAGGTCGTTCAACTAATCACGGTCCTGAAAAAAGGTGGTGTGGCTCGCAGATATCCAGCTGGTGGCGTAGGTGATATGATCCGCGTAACCGTACGCCGAGGTACTCCTGAAACTCGTCGTCAGATATTCAATGCAGTAATTGTTCGCCAAAGGCGTCCTTTCCGTCGCGTTGACGGAACTTGGGTTCAATTTGAGGATAATGCCTGTGTCATTACCAACGAACGTGGTGAAGTCAAGGGTTCCGATATCAAGGGTCCAGTAAGCCGTGAAGCGGCAGAGCGCTGGCCTAGAATCGCTGCAACAGCGAAACAAATAGTGTAGGTGTTAGAATGGTAAGTAAGAAAGCAGGAAAACAGCGTCAGGCTCAGACCGATGCTCCAATTCATGTCCTTCGCAAGAGAATGCGCGCACGTCTAATAACAGACGATCCTGAACTTCAGTCAGTCCGCTCAGTAACTGTAAGAGTGGGTGATACTGTTGAAGTTCTTCGTGGAGACTTCGGGTTTCCAAATAGTGTCAAAACAGATTCACGTGGTAAGAGATTAGGTCAGAGTCGTGGTCGTGCTGGAGTTAAATCCACCATTGCTAGTGTCGATACCAAGAGAGGGATTGTCTTTGTTGATGGTGTCACGAAAACTACTGCTGATGGAAAGGAAGAGGCAGTTCCTCTTCACCCCTCAAACCTAATTGTCACTAAATTAAATGATGCAGATCCTCTACGAAGGAAGCACATCGTTGAGCGTTCTAACGGAGGTGCTGATCAATGAGCAGCAGTCACATGAAGAGATTAACAATGCCACGAAGTTGGCCACTTACTCGTAAGACTGATATTTGGGTCCAAAAACCAAATCCTGGTGGCCATAGTGATGAGATGTGCATGCCTCTTGGAATCATTCTAAGAGATGTTATGGAATTAGCACACAGTAAGAGAGAGGCTAAGAGAATCTTAGCAACTCGCCAAGTTTTGGTTGACGGGAGAATTGAGACCGATGCAGGACGAGGAGTTGGAATCATGGATGTTCTGACAGTTGGCGAGGATAGTTATCGATGTATTCTCGATCAAAATGGTAAACTTCGATACCGCTCAATTTCTGATAAGTCAGCTGCCACTAAACTATGCAGAGTAACAGGCAAGTCAACAATCCGTGGTGGAAAGACACAGGTGCACTTGCATGATGGACGCAACATCACAGTCGATGACGCAAATAAATACAATTCAGGAGATACACTAGTTCTTTCTCTTCCAACACAAGAGGTCTCAGGACATCATGCATTTTCTGAAGGATCACTAGCCTATCTTACAGGTGGAAGTCACATTGGAACAACTGCCAAGGTAGTATCTAGAGATATCAAGCGATCATCCAAGGCAAACGAAGTTCAATTCGAAAACTTTGGCACTATTGCTGATTATGTTTTCATCATTGGTTCGCAAAAGGACCTTCCATTGGAGGAATCTGCATGAGTGAGAATGCAAATCCAATGTTGTCGCCAAGAATCGCTAAGGTCACTGTAAACATCGGTGTTGGCGAAGGCGGTGCACGTCTACAACTAGCTGAGAGAGTTCTTGAGTTACTAACTGGAATGACGTCGGTTCGTACAATTTCCAAGACTACAAACCGTGATCTAGGTACTCGCCTTGGTGCCCCAATTGGTTGTAAGGTTACTATGCGGGACACAGAGAAAATTCAGTCATTCCTAAAGGATGCATTCTGGGTTCGTGAGAACACATTGCCAGGATACAACTTTGACCAATCAGGAAATCTTTCTTTCGGCATAACCGACTACACAGATTTCCCTGAACAGAAGTATGACCCAGATATAGGAATCTTCGGAATGGACATCAATATCGTACTCGAACGCCCCGGTCACAGGGTGTCACGTCGTCGCCGACGTAGCGCCAAGGTGGGTATGGACCACCGAGTGGGCAAGGACGAGTCTAAAGAGTGGTTCAAGGAACACTTTGGACTCACCATAGTGGAGGAGTGAAACATGGCAAAGGATCATGGAGAAGAAATCGGTAGAAGTAACGGCTGTCGTCGTTGTGGAAGAAAACGCGGATTAATTCGCCGACATGGCCTTAGATTGTGCCGTCAGTGTTTCCGAGATGTGGCCCCACAAATTGGATTCAAGAAGTATGCGTGAGGTGATGAAGGATGCAATTTGACCCATTAAGTGATGCTTTTGTCCGTATTTTCAATGCGGAGCAAGCCGGACACTACGAAGTTACAGTTAGCCCAGCCAGTAAATTGCTAGGTAGTATGCTGTCAATTATGCAGAAGTCTGGATATGTCGGAGAATATCAATCGATCGAAGATGGTCGTGGCGGTTCATATCGCGTTGAGTTGATTGGCGCAATAAATCGCTGCGGGGTAATCAAGCCACGACACTCAATCAAGAGGACTGATTATGATAAGTGGGAGTC
>JASMAJ010000013.1 GCA_030754395.1 Candidatus Thalassarchaeaceae archaeon
TGAGACGTTGCTGACGCAGTCGCTTTCAAAGGTAAATTGAAGAACAAATCGTCGGTCCATTCCATCCCCACCATCAGGGACTCCAAGTCCATATTTGAAATAATGAGCCTTTGAAATTCCTCCGCCCTTGGTTGAAACATTTCCACTATCACTATTGTTGTTGTCTGCAACATTGACTGTTGCATCGAAAACATCCTCATCCGATAGATGAGGGAGTCCTTCTACACTCATAATGATTGTATCATCTCCATCCCGAATGAGAATCTCACCATATTCATTCAACAAATCAGCAAGGTTTGATGCATCTAATTGCTCTTCAGTTGGCTCTTCATCACATTCAATCTCGACCGAGGTCGGGCGTGTATCTTCCAACTCAACCCATTCTCCAGTTTCATCATCACAGACATGTATCCCCTGCTGTAAATCCAACCAACCTGAGCGAGTCGCCCAATTCCAATCGTCTTCGACCAAGCTCGGTTGGGTCCATATGAAGGTCGGCTGCTTTGTTCCTGGATCCGAACCCGGACAATTTTTTGTCTGCCAGAACGTGATGGGGGCATCACTGATGTCATAAATTTCTGGGTCGACAACAGCATCGATTTTGATCCACACCTCCTCGCCAGAGAAGATGTCTTCGTCGGCCGCTGCTGACCAGAGGTAGGAGTCGACAGTCGCCCCGTCATAGGTTGTCGACAGATTATCGACGATAACAGTCCAAGGTCCTCCCGAGCTTGGCCCGTGGTAGATATTCACGGCGTCTGTATTCGTAGCACCCCAGTAGATGAGCACCGGCTGACCGATTGTGTAGTCAGCCACATCGTTGGGGGACATGATCTGCACTAACGTGTCCATGTCTTCTTCCTCGACGATCGAGAAGAATTCACTGGTGTCGAACACCTCCTCGCCGGACTCGGTGGCAGCGATGACTTTGACCTGCACCTCTTGGTTGAGATCATTGGGCACGACCCAGTCATAGTAACCGGTCTCGTCCGCACCGTTCTCCACTCCCTCGGAGATAACACTCCAGTCCCCGCCAGCCACTCTGTAGTAGATGTCCACCTCATTTGCTGTCCCGAAAGTAATCCACTGAATGGTCTCCACATTGCCCACCATGTACACCTCACCTCCGGTAGGAGATTCGAGATTTACCCCCGCATCTCCCCCTGAACTATCCATGCATGTTCCATCACTGCAGATTTGGCCATCCGGACAATCACTGTTTGCGTCGCATCCATCATCCCCTTCAGATTGGGCGCTGAAGGAACCAATTGACATTATCATCAGAGCGATTAGAAGTAGAGCAGGACGGCTTCGATTATTGGATATTGGACTAGAGGTCATACTATCATTGGTCAAATGCCTTAGTGAGGTTTTAGTATTAACCCCGAACTTGGGGGGCTCATTGAAACATCGAATCGGACATATTCGTGAGTTAATCGATTGTATCATGCTCTGTTCAGGTAATCTTGACCCTACGGATTACTGTGTATCTGTCATATCATCGATATTAGCTTGAGTGTGAAGCCTATACTTACGGCTATGATTGCTATACCGAATTGGATTCCGATTGGGTTCCAGAATATGCCTACCAATAATCGACGGAGGCTCATCGGAGGCTCGCTCCCATTGGCCTCACCGCCTTTCTCCTCATCCATGTTCGTCACTAAGGGTGCCCCTCTATGACTTATTCGTCATTCAGAGGGTACCCTCGTTGACGCATGTATCATAAAGCGCCCCCCCTAACTAGATGCATGGAATTAATGACGTTTGATTACATACGAATTGCCATTGGTGCGGCCATACTACTGTATGTTGCCAATTGTTTGCTCAATCAGAAAGTATGGATTCGTAAGACATTTTCATGGGAAACAAAAGAGGAATATCCTAAGATATTCCAGATGAACATCATTGGTGGAACATTGATTGGATTATTTTTGGTTGCAAGTCCATTCTTGTTCTGAAATGTCCCTCAGGGATTGTAAAAGTTAGGAGTTAGTTGGAATTACAGAAAACATGCCTGATCTGCCGTTTTCGGTTTCTCCACAATATATTGCACAGTCTACCACGACTTCGCCAGCTCCAGGTATGTCGACTCGACATGATCCAGTGCTTGAATATAGGAACTCTCCAGTTCTATCGGCCAAAAAGTCAATTATTACTACCTCCTCTTCTGTTAATTGTTCAGAAATTCCGAATTCATCTAATTGAAATGATTCTGGCACATAGTGACCGAAAGATGCAGGATTGAATACTAAGCGAACTAAATCACCTTCATTGACTTCAAATCTATCGTAAGACATGAAGTCAATAGGAACTACAACCCATTCCCCAGTAACACACTCGTCCTCAAACAATACAGTCCCATCTTCACAAGAGACTGTTTGAGGGTTGTAGAGGCAGCCAGCTGCTGCTGGAAGTACGAATACCCCCATCAGCAGCCAAACTGCAGCTCTCATGTTATGTCACTCCTATTCAGACTTCATCATTGATTATCTCTGGATCATCTGGTCCAGTAACTGCAATGATTCCAACCGCTCCCTTGTGGAAGGCTCTAGTCAATGCGTGGTCGACTAAGATGTAGTTTGCTGGCACATCGAATGTGACATCGACTACAACTGCTCCACCGGGGACAACCGCGATTGTCTGAACACTCTTCATTGGTTCAGATACTAAATCGGCCATGTTGTACACATTGTCGAAGATCTCTCCAATCAAGTGGAAGGAAGAAATTGTGTTTGGCCCTCCTACTCCGAAGTAGATTCGCATGGTTTCGCCAACTTCTGCCTTTATTGTGTCCTCACCGGTGAAAGTAGCGAACTTTCCATTGAAGACAACGAAAGTTGGGTTCTCCTCGAATAGTGCGTTATCATCGAACTCTTGGTGTCCTGCAGTTCCAGGCCTCCACTTGGTGTAGATGTCGCCTTGCATGATGTAGACCTCCTTGTCTACTGCTGGTAGAGGAATCTCAGGTTCAATCAAGATCATACCATACATTCCCTTACTGATGTGAGTTGGGATGTCAGGTGTTGCACAGTGGTAGACAAATAGACCAGGGTGCATTGCCTTGAATGAGAACACAGAGGTGGTGCCTGGTGCGGCTTCAGTAGCTGCAGCACCACCACCCTGTCCAGTTACTGCATGGAAATCTACATTGTGATGCATTGCGTTACCTTCTAGATTCGTAAAGTGCACAAAGACAGTGTCACCGACTCTTGCACGGAACATAGGTCCGGGAACTGTACCATTGTAAGTCCAGTAAGTGAAGGTAGTTCCATCTTGTATCTCTGCTACAAGTTCAACCGCCTCCATGTAGATGTGTACATCGGCAACCTCTGTCCTTGCAGTAGGTGCTGGTACATCCAAAGGATCGCGAGCAATGTTATCGGTATCGACATCTAGAGCGGCCCCTATCTGAGCTTCAACGAAGTTACTTGGCCCTTGGCCAGAACCTATGATGACATTTCCTACCATTCCACCGGCTCTGTGACCTGGTACCGTACAGTAGTAAGCGTATGTACCCTCAGCTGAGGCAATGAATGTCAAGGAATCCTCAGACCCTTCTTCAACCAACTGAGCAGTAGCCACATTGTAGTATTCTACGTTAACATCGTGCAGATTGGTTTCACTCATAATCAAGGTGATAGTTACTCTGTCACCAAGTTCAACTGGTAAATCAGGATTGGATATTCCATCAATAGCTCCACCAACTCCGATGAAGGCCATATTCTCGGCTCTCAGGGTAAATGAGACGTCGTTGTAACCAACGCACTCATAGCCAACTTGGGTAGTTCCTTCACCGCAACTCAAGTCATTTCCTTTCGGACCAATACAACCACTCAATAATGGCGCACCAATCATTAAAGCAGTCATAACTAATGCTAACATTCTTCCTCTCATTTTCTCATCTCCGGGATTCTTCCCTCGATTGGGCCGCAGGGAGATATGAAGAATAATTACTTGCCGAACATGTAAAGTGAGCGCGCCCACACTAGATGTAAAATGCATGCAAGAAGAAGCGCGAATTTCAATGACGCTGCAACAAAGACAAGACTTGCCGTAGCGTCGCTAGCCCCCGAATTAAGAGCTCCGAGAATAAGCAAATTCTCAACCAAATCTAAAGCACCGGCAGTTACCAAAACAGCTTGGAATATTTTAGGGCGAGGAACCGAAATTGCCGCACCGAGACTAGCCAAAAAAATCACGTAAATGATGATGTAAGGAAAATCCCAGAATAAGTTGGCTCGCCATGTTGCTGAGGAATTGGCTGAATCCGACAAAGTGGCAGCGAGATCAGCACCATCTGTAGGAAATTGAGAACATAGTATAGGCAATAGAGAATCACAATTCTCTACCGCGCGTAAAGGATAAACAACGAAGAAAATGTAGTGTATAAGCAAGATTGATATGCCGGAAATGAGGGTTGCTTTGCGTCGATTTGCATCATCTAAAAGCAACCCAAGCACATACCTACGAGATAGACTGTTGGTAAAAATGCAGAGATGTTAGGCTGTCTGATTAAGCCAATCTGTACAGGCTGAGTGCGTACACATTGGTGGGTTGAAGAGTATCTTCTCCGATGGGTCGATGATATCTAGAAGTAGGTTTGAACCGGCACCTTCCTCCACTGTCACAACGGAACTAGTACTTGCAGGTAGGTAATCCTCACCGGTACTGGCTAGACTTAGTTTCAGAGTGTGTCCAGCAGGAATTTGAGCATCGATTGTGAAGAACTCCATCTTGGCATTAATTGTCTCAAATATAGGAAGCCATGTTTGTTCACCAGTTCCGCCTTCATGATAGCGCAAATCCATGATTGCGTGTCCGATATGTATGCAAGAACCATTCTCATTACAGTCTTCGAGGAGGGCATAGACTTGCCCTCCTACTGTTGCTGTAGATACATCAATGTGAAGACGAGGTAAACCCGCTATCCAGATGTCTTCAGTCAATGGATCAGTTTCGTAAATTGGACCAAAGTTTCCATTAGGTAGGATTGTAGTGGTTCCTGCGACATTGGTTAGTGCTCCTCCAAGGTCGAAGGCAAGTGTGGTCATGTCTGTAGGAGGATAGCGGTCCTCTAATCTCCACTGACCATGATTGGTCTGAATCTCAATCCACTGACCGGGTTGCTCACCAATGTCTCTCAGATAGTAATCAAACCACTCAAGTAAATCCTGCATCCAATCAAAGCGAGTCATCTGAGGATAACCCTCGCGACCACGCCCCTCTCCTGAGCGGTCGAAATGGTAGTCGGGGCGGTCTGGATAGTCGTGATCCCATTGGCCGAACAGGCCTTTTGCATCGATTCCAGCATCCTTCAATTGGTTGATGACTGGAACTGCCATGTGTGGGTCTACGTTCCAGTCATGCATTCCTTGAATTAAGTATACTGAGCCTTGGTAGTTTTGCAAAACTCGGTCGAGGAAGTATCGTTCCTTCCAGTAGGTTCCAGCAGCCTCTCCACCCCACATGTAGGCAGCCACACCAGTACCCGGACCAATGATGTAGTCGGGGCACATATTGCCGATGTCCTCTGAATCCCCATCGATTCCGTAACTCCCGTAGACTCCGTTGTGCATAATTGGGGCTCGGGCTTCTGAGGAACCATTCTTCCACATCAATTCCATAACTCCGATTAGTCCTGAGATTGGAACGATTGTCGCAAGGTGCTCATTGCCGAATGTTGCTGCTTCCCATGGTGTTGAACCATCGTATGATTTACCCATCATGGCAACTCGACCATTTGACCAATTCTGAGTACCCATCCAAGTTACTGCAGCATCGATTCCTAATTGCTCTGCATTGCCCATCAAATCCATACAATGGTTTGAGCGACCTGTTCCCATTACTGAGACTTGAGCAAAGGCAAATCCATGAGGTAGAATTTGGTCGATAACCATCTGGCCGAGCCAAGTACCGGGAACTTCGATTGAAGGGGTTTCGACGCTTACTTCATCGAAATATGGGCCGAACTCGGCGATTACTGGAACTGTAACTCCTTCTGGAACGTTTGGTCTCCAAATTGCTAAACTTACCTTTCCATTTGGAGCTGCACCGCCCTCTGACATTGGAAGAGTGAAATCAACAAAATAGTGTGTTGAATTCCATTCATTTTCAGTCTCAAGAATTTCGTAGGGGCCTATTTCCATCACAAAACCATGTGGTTGATCTGTGATGTATGGCCACTCAGAACGTTCCCAAACCGGAACTCTCTCGTACATTCCCAAATCTTTCTTGACGTCATCAACGACGTCTCCGAAGATTATTCCCTGCAAAGTCAAAACCAGAAGAAGGGAAACTACTCCGAATGCTCCGGCTGCAACTGCTGCTCGGACTGGATTGATTGGGAGATTCTGTAAATAATCACTAATGTCATCAATAACTGAGTTTTCTTCAGCCAAAGGACTAGTTTCGATTTCATCATCGAGAATTAATTCAGCCTCAAGAACAGGAGGGGGGGCCTCGTGCGCATGGTCCTCTGGACCATGATCGTGGTCGCAGCACTCCTCTCCCATGATTTGGCCGGGGCATGTGTCCTTCTTGAGTTCATCTAGAATCGGTTAGCATTCGATGTAAATGATGGACACCAGTTTCCATCGATGGTGAATAACGGCCACGATCGTAGGCTGAAGAAGAGACTCCGCGCATGCAGCCCTCGACAATTATCTGATCTTCCAATTCCACTTTGTCGAGGTCTCCTCCAGCTCCCTTTCCAAGCATTTCGGGGTCAGCAACATAACCTCTGTAAATCACCCGAGTTTTTCCTACTTCTTCGGGCACCACGATATTGACTGAAAGCCCCCATGGGTAGATGTTGAGCATTAGTCCTGGGTAAAGCCACCAGTAGTATGCAGCGATTTTACGACCAAAGTCAGGAGAATCTTTCGGCAAATCAAAACAGGGCTCTCCATCACTTGCTTCACCAATTTGTAACACCCCACCTTCAAACAACTCCGTGCTGTATTCTTCATGCTCGAGAACGGCATGAAGGTCTGCGTGAACAAAGGGTATGTGGAATCCTTCGAGATAGTTCTCAACGTAAAGGGCCCAATTAGTCTCAATCATCCAATCTCTATCTCGACTGTTATCACGTTGCAGTTGATTGATTCCAGGCCACCAATTCATCCGCTCAGTCACAGGTTTTAGCCAATCTTCGAAAGAGGTACTAGGGGATATTCCAGTGAAAATTAGTCCATTCCAAACTCCAGTTGCAAATTCAGGTAAATTATCCAAAGGGCTAGGGAAGTTCTCGACGTCTTCGAATGAAGGCATGTTACGCATACAGCCGTCGAGACCGAATGTACGTGCATGGTAAGGGCATTGCAAGGTCTTGGTATTGCAGGGCTCATCGGCCACAATCATACCCCGATGTGTGCAGACATTTGACAAGCATCGAATCTCTTCTTCAGACTTGGTCAAAATCATCGGCTCGCCAGTCTGAGATTCGATATGAGGAATGGGCAGTACGTTGTTTTTAGCAAAGTCGCTTGTGTGGGTAGCGAAGTGCCAATGGGATGCGAAACCAGCACAAATTGAAGCGAAAGTTGCAGGGTCTGTGTAGTATTTTGAAGGCATTGTGTGAGCCTTACGAATGTCCGCGTCGATGAGGGGCGACTCTTCGACCATGAATGTCGAAGGAAGGATTGTATGAATAAATCATCTGTGTAATCAATCGGTTTGATTGAAAAAGGCCCGTAGGGTCGCGCGCAATATGGGAATGCAGACGACGTTCGTAATGGTGAAGCCTGATGGAGTACAACGAGGCTTAGTTGGCAACATCATTCAGCGATTCGAAACCAAGGGACTGCGCCTCGTTGGCCTACGTCAGTTGACGCCTTCTCTAGAATTAGCAGAAGCTCACTATGCTGTTCACTCAGAGCGCCCGTTTTACCCCGGTTTAATCGATTTCATCACTTCAGGTCCTGTAGTTGCTATGGCTTGGACTGGAGTTGACGCAATTTCGGTCGCCCGCAACCTCATCGGGCCTACTAACGGGCGCGAAGCAGCTCCGGGAACTATTCGTGGAGATTTCGCAATGGATATCGGCCACAACATCATTCACGGCTCAGACGGTGCAGACACTGCAGAGTTCGAATTGGGTCTATGGTTCTCAGAAGGTACCGTCGAATGGACTCGAGACGCTGAGAGCCAAATTTACGAGTGAATCACAATCATCAACAGAGGACTACATATGAGGTGTCAAAAATGTCAGGACGCCGTCAACCAATTGTTTCTGTTCTAGGTCATGTAGACCATGGCAAAACATCCCTGCTCGACCACATCCGTGCTTTGGGTTCAGATCGTCAATCATCGGTCATGGACCGTGAGGCTGGAGGCATTACTCAGCACATCGGTGCAACAGAAGTTCCTGCAGAATTACTGAATGAATTGTGCTCACCCTTGATGGGTGGTAAGAACTTCGATTCCCCTGGACTTCTGTTTATCGATACACCCGGCCACCACTCCTTCGCTTCACTGCGCTCACGTGGTGGCTCACTAGCAGATATCGCCATTCTGATTGTCGATATCATGGAAGGAGTTCGACCGCAAACCATCGAATCGATTCGCATCCTGAAGCGAGCCAAGACTCCTTTCGTTATCGCAGCCAACAAAGTTGACCGAATTCACGGTTGGCAATCGGTCAATAACAGATCAATGGCTGCGGCGATGAAAGATCAGACTCGAGAGGCAGCAGGTCTCTTCGAACAGCGTTACTGGGACCTTGTTGGTTCATTCGCTGAGCATGGATTCAATATCGAATTATACTCCAAAGTCAAGGATTTCACCAAGGACATTGCATTGGTTCCTATCTCTGCACGAGAGGGTGAAGGAATCCAAGACCTGTTAACTGTTGTAATCGGTCTAGCAGAGCGCTATCTGGAAGAGAAACTGACTGATATTGAAGGGGCGGGTGAAGGTACCGTCCTTGAGATGAAGGAAGAGCGTGGACTTGGTAAGACATTGGATGTAATTCTCTATCGCGGTTCTGTAAAGAAAGGTGACGAGATAGTTCTGGTAACCGATGAGGGCGGTAAGGCAACCCGTATCCGTGGTATGTTCGCACCGCGTGGAATGTCGGAAATGCGTGATGCCGGAAATCGCTGGGATGATACTGATTCGGCACATGCTGCCAGTGGTCTGAAAATTTCAGCTCCAGACGTAGATGGCGTGCTTGCAGGCACTACAATGCGTGTTGTCAGCACGCCTGAAGAACTTGAGGAAGCCCTTGCTCTGGCGGATGCTGAAGCCAACCTTTCAATTGAACTAGATGAAGAAGGTGTGAGCATCAAGGCTGACACGGTTGGTGGCTTAGAAGCATTGGCCAAAGAACTGGGTGAAATCGATGTGCCAATCCGCCATGCGTCAATTGGCAAGGTCAATAGACGCGATGTTCGCAGTGCTGAGAACTCAGCCGATCCTCTTCATCGGATAATTATGGCATTTGCAACCGATATTCTTTCTGATGCTGAAGAGGAAATTGAAAACTCAGAAAATGGTGTAAAATACATCGGCTCAGACATCATCTATCGAATTCTTGAGGAGAGAGAAGAATGGGTCGAAGAGCGCACCCGCGAACTGGAAGAAGCCTCTCGTGAACAGGTAGTATATCCTGGCCGAATCCTACTATTGCCAGATCACACATTCCGAGTCTCAAAACCTGCTGTTGTAGGTGTTCGAGTTCTTGCCGGACGCATTCATGTTGGCCAGAGATTACTCAAAGATGGCAATAGAATTGGCCAAATAAAATCGATTCGTTCCGGCCAAGATTCGATGAAAGAAGCAATGCAAGGAGCGGAGGTTGCGGTCGCAATCGATGGAGTCACTGTTGGAAGACAAATTGACGAAGATGATGTGTTGCTTGTCGACATCCCCGAATCCCATGCTAGGAAGTTGAGAAAGATGGACCTCTCCGCTGCTGAAATGGAAGTTCTAGAGGAGTTAACCGCCATTCATCGCAAGGATTCGCACTTCTGGGGACGTTGAACTATTGAGTCAACAAACGTTCAGCAGCACCGAACGCTTTAGTATGTAAAATCGGGCAGACTGAACGTTAGGTGATTCTAATGACCATGGCAGCCAGTGACCCCAAGTCTCGTGAACTCATTCAGACCGTGTCACAAATCTCCAATGGTTTGATGGGAGAGGTGTCGAAAGTTATCATCGGAAAGCAAGAAAATCTGCGCCGAGTTACTATCGGAATTCTATCAAATGCTAACATGCTAATCGAGGATTTCCCAGGTTTGGCAAAAACTCTGATGGCTAATACATTCGCTACATCTTTGGGTTGTAAATTCAAGCGTGTACAATTCACTCCTGACCTGCTCCCAGCAGACATCATGGGGACTTACATGTACGACCAGCAGGCTGGTGAATTCAAACTGCGTCCAGGTCCTCTATTCACCAATGTTCTACTTGCTGATGAGATTAACCGTGCTCCGCCAAAGACTCAAGCTGCTCTATTGGAGGCCATGGAAGAGAAGCAAGTTACCATTGAGGGAATAACCCACAAGTTGCCTGCTCCATTCATCACAATGGCAACACAGAACCCGATTGAGCAGGAAGGTACCTATCCACTACCTGAAGCGCAAATGGACCGATTCATGATGAAGATGTCAATGGGTTACCCTGACAGACAAGAAGAGAAGTCGATTCTACAGCGCAGAAAGTTGCGAGGAAAGGACGAGTACGACATTGAGAAGATTACCAGTCCAAAGAAGGTCGTGGCAATGCAGAAAGCTCTCGAAACCGTTCACGTCGACACTGCAATCCTCTCCTACATCGTTGAGTTAGTTCACCGCACCCGTGAGGATCACCGCGTAATTACTGGAGCATCACCACGTGCTAGCCAGTCATTGTTCAAGACCGCACGTGCAAGTGCTGCAATCGATGGTCGCGACTATGTGATTCCAGATGATATCAAGGCCGTCGCACTCGAAGTTGTCAGTCACAGAATCCTTCTCAAGCCCGAATCAAAGATTCGTGGCGTCACAGGACAGCATATTATGCGCAAGATTCTCTCTGAAGTTCCTGTTCCGGTCATTCAGTGATTCTGAATATCGCCTTACTTGGTTAAGTCCCTCACCTCCATCAGGGTTTCATGGGTCTGTACGAGTTGTTACGACCAGCCAAGAAGGTTCCAACCACTTGGTGGAGTTCAGATGACCCAATGTCAACTCGACCTCGATTATCGACAATGACGATTCTTGTCATCGGACTTTGGATATTTGGAACAGGAGATGCAATAATCATCGCCGCAGGTATTGGTAATGCGCCTTGGACAGTTCTTGCCGAAGGAATTGCAGTAAATATTGACTGGTCAATT
>JASMAJ010000140.1 GCA_030754395.1 Candidatus Thalassarchaeaceae archaeon
TGACCTAATCCAGTTGAATGGAAAATAATTGCATCAAAGTCACCTTCAATTGCCGCCTTGACGAGATCTGGTTGCAAGTGTGCATCTGCAATAAATTGAGCAATACGAGAACTCTCATCGAAAAGCATCGGTGCTAATGCCTCTACTCGGGCATCAGCAGGTTCATGTTCACTCATCTCGATTCTTGGAGTTACGTTATCGATTAGAACATGGGCAATCGCATCCTGATTTATTGGCTTGAAAGCATCACGGCGTGATGAGTGATATTTACGACACGAGATTCCGGGAAGAACTGCACACTTCCCATCTGATGAATCGGCATGGAGGATTACTACAGATGAGTCACGGTAACCGGTTGGTTGTGGGCCATGAGCAGCCCAATGGACCGCTGCAATCAGATTTTCAGCAGCGTCACTAGAACCTCGGTCTGGCGAGCGCTGAGAACCGGTTAGAGCGATTCGGCCAGGTGGTCTTCCACCATTTCCAGACCATCCGTAACCCATAGCAGCTGCAGACAAATGCAGAGTATCAGTCCCGTGCGTTATCACTACGCCAACAGCACCTTCAGCAAATGCTTCTTGAGTGGCCTTAAGCATTCTATTCCAATGACGAGGGCGAATATCATCCGACCACATATTACCTAGTTTTACAGCCCTAATTCGAGCCACAGATCGCAGTTCAGGAACCGCATCTAACAACTCATGTGGCTCGAACCTTGCAGTTACTGCACCTGTAGCGTAATCGACCTTTGAGGCGATTGTCCCACCGGTGTGAATCAAGTGAACCAGAGGGAGGGAGTCATCCTGTGGTTCAGGAGTTGGAGAATCGTCAACCGGCATTTCTACGGATTCAATAATTTCAATAGATTCGACATAAGATTCAGGATAACTAACATTGTAGCCGTTTACCAATTTCAAAGTGATTAGTTTAGGACCGGAAGCGGGCAAAGCCAAGCCTTCGTGCTCGACCATCCCTGACCAAGTCTTGACGACTACTTTGACCGGGGTTCCCGGCTCTGGCCAATCCACCATCATCAACGCGTCAGGTGACTACTCAATGAAACACTCGCTCGACAATCATCCCATAGCAGCATAGAGGCAGATAGCAATCATGGTCGGAAGAACAACCATAGGGAGGGTTGGGATACTATCCGTGTAGCCTCTTAATTTGGCACCTGCGACTGTTAGAAGGAAGGCGGCAAGACCTAGTGCAGTACCTATCAAGATAGCCTCAGTTGCTGCAACCTCATCAACATTGAAACTGCAGTAGATGTTGACTATTCCGAGGGCCAGTAAACCTCCACCAATCGCCATCCTCATGGCAGATGATTCTCCATTTTTGATGCCTTCGACATCGCCAAAGATATTCTTGTTGAATCCAACAGGATCTAAATTCATTCTCAGTCCAATAAGCAGCGCTACGCCGCCTACAATTTGCATTGCTAGGGTATGTTCCATGCAGTTGATTTAGGCGGCTGCTCGATAAACTATTCCAACCGAATATGTTCGTTTTTTTGCCGCGTCCACCCTCACATGTTCGGTCTGAAACTACTATATGCCGTTTTTCTCAACTCATTCACATGAGTGATGATGCTCTTTTCAAAATGCCCACAATCGACCTTTCTGCAAAATCCCTTCTGATGCTATCTCAGTTGGCAATTTTTGCTGTTTTCGCGTACTGGTCGGTGGAGGATGGAGTAGAGGACAATATGCAATACCTCTTTCTGGTGATGATGGCGGGTGCCGGTTTGGCACTCTTCCTTTCAGTCCCAAACGCGAGGATTGGGGTAACCTTGGGGATTCCTGCAGTGATGGTCGTTATGGGCTTAGTTACGGGAGAGTATGAAATCATGTTTTGGGCTGTTTTCATGATGATCATGATAGGTTCAATTGCCTACATGCCAGCAATGGCGGTCGGCGATCCGACATTGGGTCTAGATGATGAATCCAGATTGCAAAGACTTGGCATTCTCTGGGTCGTCTTCGCTCTGTTCATGGTATTCGGGATGTCAGGTATCGCAGATATGGCTACGGAGGGCGAATACACAGAAGACAATGGTGATGATGATGAATTCACCATCGTACTAGACTCTACCCAGCAGACAATCGCACAGGGCGGGCTGGCAGCTGGTGTAATCGGGGTCCTGGTGTTCTTACTTACGGCTGTAATGGGCAGTGAGCTGGGGCCGATGCGTCCTTGGCATGGTGGCGCAATGGTAGCGGTTGCCATCATAATCTCCCAATATTTCTGGTCCGTGGGAGAAGGAGCGCCCGCACAGTCGCCGATGGATTATCTCATGATTCTCGGATTTATTGGCATTCTTACGCTAACTCCTTGTGTTGCATATGAGGGGTCATCCGACTCATCCGAGAGTGAATGAAATGGATATGAAGACAATTTTTCAACCAAAGTGGTGGTTGATAGGTGTGGGTACCATATTCACAATCATGGGATTGTGGACTTACGCTAATGGAGAAGGATCAGCTGAAGCTGCATGGGGTGCTGATTACACTGATTACGATGTTTTCTACGAGAGAGCGTGGGCTGCAAACATCCTCATGATTGCAATTATTTGTTTAGTTTCTGGTCAATTTATTGAAGGGAGATCTCAGGCAATTCTTGCAATGACGATTGCAGGAGTAAATATCCTTAGTTTCGCACTAGTGTACCTTGCAGGCTCTGATTTAGATTATGGATACTTGGAACCTGCTGCTGCGGCACCAGGTATGATAGCGGCGGCTGGTCTTCTCTTGTCCGGATATCTTCACTTAGAAGAGGAATGATGGATTAAGAATGAAGAAATTAGTGAAAATCGCTTAATTAGGCTCTAAGTTTATCATAGGGCATAAATAACGGTGTGTCAATGAGAGCAATTGCTGTACCTATGATTCTTCTAATGCTGAGCGCATCCCTTGCAGGATGTACAGGTGGAGATCCTGATGGAAATGATGAGTCAAGCATCGATATGGATATACTAAATCAGATGATTGATAATAACCTTCAGGACTTCATCAATAACACGTCAGTTACAGTCGTAAACAATCATTACTCAAATGAATCTAACGAGGTTACAAACCACATTAATTCAACGTCGAGTGCCGCCTCCTACAATAGCAGAATCATGACAGGAGCTATTGCTGGAGTTGAAAATACTGGTAATATTTCTTCCGAAAATGATCATGTATTGTTGGTAAGGGGAGACTCATTTGACAACTCGGGAAACGGGAGTAATCCATCAACTCCCTCCCTCGACGGTGCTAACATTTGTGTCACAATTGGATCATAT
>JASMAJ010000141.1 GCA_030754395.1 Candidatus Thalassarchaeaceae archaeon
AATGCTCGTCCTCGGCACGTAGTGACAATATACGTTGGCAAGGGTGAAGTTACAACCTGTTCAATTAGAATTCGATCGCGCGAAGGAACTTGAAACGTTGTTGCACAATGTTCGTCGAGATAGTTCGCTAAGGCATTGGAAACTGGTTTGTTAAGTTTGTATACATCAGTCAATAATGTCCTAACATCAAAATTCATACGATTCATTGTTGATGCGTGTTCTAGAATATCTAGAACCTCGTAACTCAATTCATTAGAGCGACTGTTTGCTTCGCCTGCCCAAGAAGGTATTGTAGGTCGGTATCCTGTAGCAGGAGTGACATTTACACGTGTACCTTGAATGGTGGAAACACGATATGTTGAACCTCCAAGGAGGAAGACATCACCATTTCGCATACTTGCTACGAATCCACTAGATAGTTGACCAACCATAGTTCCATCCGAAGTGAAAACAAGGTAGTTATTGTCCGGAGCAATAGTTCCAACATTAGTGTAATATATCATTTGAGCATAACCACGTTTCCCGAATCTATTCTCTTCCCAATCAACCCAAACTCTTCGCTCTTCTTCAAGAAGATCTAGGACTTCGATATAATCATCATAAGGAAGGTTTCTATACGGCCATGCTGCAGTTACTAACTCATACCCTTCATCGATATCCCATTCTCTGATGATTGTCAATCCTATCATAAATTGGGCAAGCACATCAAGACCATTCTGGGGGAATTTGAGAAGATCCATTGAACCCCTTAGAATCCCATTTTGAAGTGCAACTACTTCTAGAAGATCTTGAGGGGAGGTGGGCAAAAATCGAGCCCGGGGTAATCCTCCCACCTGGTGACCAGCACGACCGATTCTTTGGAGTGCAGTCGCTATTGAACCAGGACTACCTACTTGAACAACACAATCAACAGAACCAATATCAATACCCATTTCAAGACTGGAGGAAGATACCACACAACGAAGGCGGCCGTTCTTGAGACGTTGTTCGACATCCAAACGAATTGATTTATCCATCGAACCATGATGACCCTCGACACCTTCTGTACCAGCAATTTTCAATTTCTGAACAACAGTTTCCGTCATTTGACGCGTATTTACAAAAACGAGAGTCGTTGTGTGAGCCTCTACTATCTCTTTAATGCGGTCAACATTATGCTCAAGAATATCCTTCACAGGTAGTGATGAAAATCTTGGAGTTGGTAATATAATATCTAGATCTAGTTCTCGAGAACCCGATACTTTAGCAATTGAAACACTTTGAGGCTCTGAATCACTCTCTCTAGTATCGCTAGCCACCAAGAATTCAGCAACGGCCTCAAGAGGCTCCATCGTGGCTGAAATCCCTATTCTTTGAACATCAGACTCAATTACTGTGTCCATTAAGGCTAGACTCAAAGATAGGTGAGTTCCCCTTTTAGTAGGGACCAATGAATGCAATTCATCCATAATCATCCATTTCAGGTTATTGAGAAGTGGCCTGAAGTGTTTTGAGGCAAGAGCTAGGGCTAATGATTCAGGAGTTGTAATGAGAATATGAGGGGGATTACGGAGCATTCTTTGGCGCTCTTTCTGTGGTGTATCACCCGTTCTTAGTCCAACCTTGATCTCTTTTGCTCGACCTGGCAAATACTTCTCTCGGATTTCCGTAAGCGGACCTATGAGATTCTTTTGAATATCATTAGCAAGAGCTTTTATTGGAGAAATATAGACACATTGTACTGATTTACTTTCGAGAGTACCATCTAGCGACCTCCGAACAAGATCATCAATTATTGAAAGAAAAGCGGTGAGGGTTTTTCCGGAACCTGTAGGAGAACAAAGCAGAATATGCTCTCCATTCAATATTCTCGGTATCGCAAGTTTTTGAGGATCTGTGAAGTCGGGAAACTTGTCTTTAAACCAATTACGAACTGGCGGACTAAGACGCTCTAATAGCTGCTCAGTTTCCCAAGGATCTTCAATATACTCTATTCTAGGCATTAGTTGGCCTCATACTACGAAGATAGAGCGCATCGATGCCGTAAATGAATACTTCGCTCTTTCAATTAACATATAATACTGAAAAGGACATATGAATTAATGTCAAAAACATACTTCAATTTGGCAAAGTCCTCAATATAGAAGATTATTGTTCTGTCACAATATATTGAGGATGGTTTGAAAGATAGGAACTAATCGCAACCATGTTACGATGTCGGATGAAGGCCGGATTGATAGGCTCACCTCGATGCTTAGGCGACGAGGGATAATACTTCCAGCTTTCGAAATTTATGGCGGAGTTTCGGGTCTAATTGATTACGGACCCGTAGGAGCATCCATCAGAAGAAGAGTTGTACAAAGTTGGGTTGACCATTGGCTTAGTCATGGAGACATAGTTGAGATAGACTCTCCAACTGTGACGCCAGAAACGGTGTTAATCGCTAGTGGTCATGTTGGTGAATTCAATGACCTAATGACTGAATGCAAATCATGCAATTCCATATTCAGAGCAGACCACCTTGTTGAAGAACAATATCCTAATGCTGATTCATTACCAGCTGAAGAAATTGACAAGTTACTAGAAAATGGTGCTAATTGCCCCAATTGCTCAGAAAATGCATGGACTCCAGCCAAGCCAATGAATCTAATGTTTAGTACTAAAATTGGTGCAATGAGTGCAGGAAGGACTGCCTATATGCGCCCTGAAACCGCTCAGGGGATGTTCATGCTATTCCCTGCCCTATACAGGCATTATAGACAAAAATTACCTTTCGGCGCTATCCAAACGGGTAAAGGATACCGAAATGAAATTAGTCCCAGACAAGGTATGATTAGATTACGTGAATTTAATATGGCAGAGTTAGAGTATTTCATAGATCCCGAAAAACCACCTACTGCCGACCTCAACAGAAGAACAGAAATCATCTTACTGATACCAGATCCAGATGGACCTCATTCAGGAGAAACAAGAATGGGGTTTGGAGCGGCCCTAGATTCAGGGATTGTCAGGCACCCAACCGTTGCTTGGTTTCTAGCACGTACATGGGATTTTCTTGTTAATGTCGGAATTGACCCTGAAAGGATAAGATTTCGCCAACATGCAAGTACAGAAATGGCTCACTACGCAGAAGATTGTTGGGATTGTGAAATTAATGGAGAACATGGTTGGATTGAATGCGTTGGAATCGCAAATCGAACCTGTCATGATTTGTTAAGTCACGAGAAAAAATCCAACTCCAAAGGACTTAGGGCATGGAGACAATTCTCAGTTCCAAGAAGTCAAAAACTAGACCGTCTTACTGCT
>JASMAJ010000142.1 GCA_030754395.1 Candidatus Thalassarchaeaceae archaeon
ATACATCCCAGTCATCGAGATCTTCTCCGTCAGTTGTAGGTTCGTTATTATCTGAAAATCCCATACATCCTGAGAAAAGCAGCGTTGTTGCAAAGGCAATGGCGAGAACTTTGTTCCCGCTCGTCGGCTCGACCGACGCCGTGCCCAGGTCGAGCTCATTGGGGTCATCGGGGCCGTCGCTGCCAGCCAAATCGTTATTTTTGTAGTCTTTAGCCATGATTATCTAAAGTAGGGGCTGTGTAATACTCTTTCGGCGAACATGTTTTTGTGAATAATTGGATGTAGTCCAAGAAAGAGTGTTTGCAAAGAATGTGGTGGCAATCAACCAAAGGCTGTTGAATGGGTGTAGAGAGGATACCCTTTGCTTCACTAACTAGTACATTCGAGCTAGATGTTGACGTCTTGTTGTCATCTTACCGCTAATGATACATGGTTGCTCATTGTCAAATGGTGTAATAGAGTCGCCTAATATGACCAGCCCCGTAGTTTTCTCTAGTACCTCGGCATCTGCATCAGTACCATCAAATGCGATTTCGTAAATTTGACCTTCTTGGATTTCTGTATCAAGACTCATCAATTGAATGACACATCCATCGAGGTGTTCACTACTGCGATTAGATAACTCATTTTCAACGATATCTAGTTGTTTTCTAACTTGATTAGTAATATCGTCTAGCGGAATTGGTTCCTTGCCTCCAGTACGACGTGCAGCGAATGCATTGCCGTTTTCGACATCACGAGGGCCTATTTCTAATCGCAATGGTACACCCTTAATTTCCCAATCCCAATATTTCTGTCCTGGTCGTAAGTCTCGATTATCGATTTTTATCCTAAATCCTGATTCACGTAATATTTGACTGACTGTTTCAACTGTTTCATTAACCAATGGATTCTTGTGTGCGGCTACTGGCATAATGACCACCTGTATTGGTGCAACCAAAGGAGGGAATATCAATCCATTATCGTCGCCATGAATCCCGACGACTGCACCCAATAATCGCTCAGACATCCCGTATGTTGTCTGGTGGCAATACTGATGTTCACCATTTTCATCTGCATATTTCAAATCGAATGCTCGTGCCCATTGATCCTTGTAATGATGAACTGATGCAACTTGTAAGGTTCGTCCATTGGGCATGATGACATCAATGCCAATTGTGTACCATGCACCTGGGAATGTGTCCCAGACAGGACGCTTGGACATGATAAATGGTAATTTCATCATCTCCATTAATCTAGAAACAATTTCTAAATCTTCTTCGATCTGTCGAGTGGCACATTCCTCGTCAACGTGTGCGGTATGTGCCTCAAAGAAATGTATTTCACGCACTCTGATGAATGATCTAGTTTGCTTGGTTTCATATCGGAATGTATTGACAATCTGATATGTCTTGAGTGGTAAATCAGCGTGAGTACGAACCCATAACGGGAACATTGTATACATTGCAGTTTCAGATGTTGGTCTCAAAAACATTGGTACATCGAGGTCATTTTCACCAGCGTTACGTACCCAATATACTTCTTTCTTGAATCCAGCCTCATCTTCATCCATTCTTAATTCGGAGGGATCCACACCTTCTTCTCTAGCTCGCTTAAGTAATGCGACAAGTCGATTTTCTTTCTCAAGTAAATCTTCAGGAATCAATAAAGGAAAACGCACCTCCTCGTGATCTGTACGTTCCATCTCTTGGTGTGTGAGATTGTCTATGCATCTCATCGCCTTCCACCCATAGGGCCGCCAGACATCCATTCCTTTGATGGGATATCGCTTATCGACAAGGTCAGCGATTTCAACGATTGCAGGATACCATGCATTGAAATCCTCCTTTGGAGGAATTCCACGCTTGGCCTTGTCGTGGTTCGCCATGATTGCTGTCGCTAGCGAATGCATCTTCAATGTGATGCATTAGATTACTGAATTATGTAGAGATAAGGGCACTTATGGTGCTACACAATTCAAATTCTGATTCAATAACGCGGATTTCACCATTTGATTCGATTATTCGTGCTCTTATTGAATTAGGATTATTCATTTCTTCCATTATATTAGCCACTACTGCATCTACTCCGTAACGCTCAATTTGTTCTAATGCGCGTTTTTCAAGAGTTTCATGATTAACTCCCGATTCCAGTTTGAAGCCGATGCGATATGCTCCCTTGACTAGATCAGCTAACTCAGAAATATGCTTAGGTCCAGGAGATAATTCAAGATGCCAATTTTCAGACCCACTCGCTTTCTTACCATCTTCTGCCACAGTATAGTAATCAAGTACGGCAGCAGCATGTATCCAAACATCAGGAGTATGAGATTTTGCCACTTCTTTACAAACATCAAGCATACCATCAGGTGTTCCATCTCTAATTACCAATGGAAGTTCAAATGAAGGTGAAGATGATGTTTTTCCAGCAATGCAAATAATTTCGTGACCTTTGCGGAATAAATATTCAGAAATCATCCATCCGGTTCGACCCGATGAAGCGTTTTGGATGGCTCGGACTGCATCAATAGGGGCTCTATTGGCTCCAAGAGTAATGGCGATTTTTTTGGAATTTTCATTATGATTAACTAAATGGCAAACCTTAGCAACAATTTCTACCGGTTCAGGCTGTTTTCTCTTACCTTCCTTGACATCATCGAATAGAACACTACAATTGTGTTTCAATAAATTATCAAGAAGTTCACCAGTTACTGGGTCATCGAATAGATCCTTGTGCATACTAGGTACAAAACAAATCTTTGTGCCCCTACCTCTAGCTGCTGAAAGAGCCATCATAACTGGTGAATCATTAATTCCATGGACAAATTTAGCAATTGTGTTACGTGTAGCTGGTGCAACAAGAACGAGGTCATGATTATCCAATTGTGCCATTTCAGGTGACCAAGATGTTAAAACATCGACTTCAGAAGCCCAAGAAACTGCTAATGGGGTAATTATTTTGGTTGCTTCTTCAGTCATCATAACAGTAAGACTTGCTTGATGTCTTCGAAGATCTCTTGCAAGTCTAACAGATTCAACTGCAGCAATCCCCCCAGTTATTGCGAGAAGTATTCGCTTGCCTTGAAGGGCATCGCTCAGTACATCAACGCCAGTGTCGCTTACCACGACCGTTCGAAAGAGTCTGAGTTCAAGAGACCGTCGCCGCCCCAATGATGATGTATTATGTTTATATAAAATTTTTGTTTTTGAATTTTATTTTCGTATTTTTAATTTTTATTTTTTTTTATTTTGATTTTTTTTTATTTTTATTTTTTTTGTTGTA
>JASMAJ010000143.1 GCA_030754395.1 Candidatus Thalassarchaeaceae archaeon
TTTCTGATGAATTAGTTCTTCTAACTAATCAGAGAGTGCTAT
The DNA here is from genome assembly GCA_030754395.1 of Candidatus Thalassarchaeaceae archaeon. GTDB lineage: Archaea > Thermoplasmatota > Poseidoniia > Poseidoniales > Thalassarchaeaceae > MGIIb-O1. Next base: position 43 of record JASMAJ010000143.1, read on the forward strand.
TTTCCGCAGAAAATACCATTGATAACGTTCCTCATGACCAATTGAATTTTACTTGGAATTGGGGGGATGGAAGTGCAGAAGGAGGATTGGGTCTTGTAGAAGCAAGCCATTCATATGTCGATGGAAGTGCAACAGGTATTGTACATACTGTTACTCTTACAGTCAGTGATGGAACTCATGTGGTAGAAAATCAGATTTATGTTCGTATCCTCAACCGAGTTCCAAGACAAATATTCGATGGAGAACTCCAAACATTCACTCTAACCCCCCTAACTCTCCCTGATGTTTTCACTGATGATGATGGTCACATAATTAATTACAAATGGACATTCGAGGAAGGAGTTAATACTGCTGGAACCAAAATGAATCTGACTTCCGATTTCTTGATTATTGAATCGATTTCTCAAAATCCATCTGTTGGATGGAAAACACCTGGTTTGAAAAATATCACAATAGAAGTAACTGATGATGATGGAAATATGTCCTTAGCTACAATCTCAGTGACAGTGCTGAATCAGCGACCTGTAGCTATTTTTGCTAGGCCAGCGGATGGCACTGTAGAAACTGACTTCTTCTTTGATAGTAGCCTATCTTTCGATCCGGATGGCGATACTTCTCAGCTTTCAACACGTTGGAATATCACGAGTATAGATGAAGAAATAGAGAATGTTACTGGATTTCATCACACATTTAGTGAACCTGGACGATACACGGTTTCACTTACGGTAATTGATGAAAGGGGGGCTGAATCAGCAGCAAAATCATTCCAGTTCAGAATAGAAAATCCATTACCCATTCCAATTATCATATTCAAGCAACCAAGTCTAAATGGAACTGTTATGAATGAAATTCCTGATGAAGGAACAAACATCACTTGGTGGACTCCCTTCACATCAGAAGGAGGGGCTTTCATCGCACCAAATTACCCCTTGAATTTTGATGGATCTGCGAGTTACGATTCAGATCCTATTTTTACTGGTAGAACTTCAACTGAAACTAATGATTCAGATTGGAATGGGATTACTCGCTGGATTTGGGACTTTGGAGATGCCACTCCTCAAATCGAAGGACCAGTAGTATGGCACCAATGGGAAAGACCTGGTGATTATGTTGTAACACTAACTGTTATCGATGGCTTTGAAGGAGGTGACACAAACACAACAACAACCCTTGTTCGTGTGTCATATGCCCCTATGATACTTACAGAGAATCCAATTGATTTGCCTTATGTAAGCAAAGGGGATTTGATTCAACTCAACTATAGTGCAATTGACATTGATTTAGAAGATGGCCTTGATGCCTGGCTTGATTTAGATAATATGGATGACCGAGATGGAGACGGCATCTCAAATAACGACAAGGATTTGTCTCTGACTTCAGATCTCGAAGTAAATTGGGATCTAAACTCAATGACAGACTCAGACCAAGATGGAGATTATAGAAACGATTTCCTTTGGGGTAATATTACTTGGCAGGAAACTGGTGAAATTAGAATTGTAATGCAAGTCTGCGATGGTGTTGGAGTTTGCTCAACGAAAGAGTTCCCCATAATTGTTCTATCAAATAAGGAAGACAATAGTCCCAAATCACTCAGAGATTTAACTTGGCAAGATTTAATTCCAAACAGAGAGAGTGGGGGGTTACTGACTCTTGTTGGATTAGTTTTACTTCTTGGATGGTTAATAATGCGCCAGAAAGACGAAGAGGAATTAAGTGCAAAGGAAATGCTTGAGACATATGGTGTTCAGGAAGTAGAAGCAGAAGGTGGTTTGCCAGGAATGGATCAACATTCACCACCACCTCAACCAAAGTATCTATCTGCAGAAGAGAGAAGAAGTAAAGACTCGGGTTATGTCAGACCGATTAGAACTCGGAGGAGATGACGTGCAATTAACTTTGAATCGGCTCGCTGCAAGCGGATTCAGCATCGGATTAATGGCCCCTCTTGTTGCAATTATGATTGCTAGCGCAACTCCAGTTGTCGCATCATCTAACGACTGTAATGTCGATCTGAACTCAGGAGTAGACTGGGAAAGCCAGGCTCACAAGAAAAATCTTGACGACGAAGCATACTGGTTTTTTGAACAGAGTAATAATCAGGATACTGAACTTGACTCATTAACTACCGATTTCTACGCAGATGTAGAAATACCAAGAGATGATGGAGTTGCGATAGAAATGGAATTAGTGACTGGATATTCTTACACCTTTTGTATTGAGTTCCATCCTAGTCTTCAAAATACTCCAAATATGTCTTCAAAGGGGGACGTGTATTTACTCAGTTCATCTAATTGGGGGCAGTATAAGGGTGAATATTGGCAATATAAAGACGGTTGGGGAATTACCAGTGAAGATCTAAACTGGGTTCCAGTAGAGTGGAGGGACATGGCAGTATTCCTACCATTTAGAGACACACATGCTTACGAGAATAAACAAAGTGTTTCTTTCTCAACTGCTCTAGATAATGACAATTATGGGTGGATTTCTTGGTTTGGAGAACAAGATGATGCTTCTTACTTCTTGGTATTTGACAACTGGAACAATAGCCGGCATGCTGATGCAGATGGAGTTGATGGAGATATGATAGTCCAAGTTTGGGTAGATGTCGAGGAGAGATTGACTCTTCCTAAATTTACAGCTTACTTGATTGTAGGGATACTACCAATTTCTTGTATAGTGATTCCTTTGATGTTTCATAGCAAATATCATTCGCATGGAAAAACAATCGAGGAAGAAGAAGTTCAAATGGTTCCGCTTCTTGAAACCGCACCTGAAAATCAAGAGAATATTGACTGAAAATCAGCAATATTCTAACATTTCCCAAGCAATTAACAAATCTGAGGCGTTTATTCTCCCTTGAGATGAAAGATGAGAACCCGATTCCATTGTAGAATAGACTAGATTTTGGCTCAATAGTGGTGCATGTATACGATTCCAATCCCCACCTGAACCAATTCCCATAATTGCAGTGTTAATCTCAGATTCTCTAAGATTCCAAGCCGCCTCGAATAATTTTAATGCTGAGTTTCGACCAGAAGAGGTGTAACACAATTTGATTATTTCACCAGAACCTTCCATATCCTCAATTTCTTGAACGATATCATTAGCACTTTCTGGCTCACGATCTATATGAGCAGACGAGATGATTTTTGTTTTCCCGTTAGTAGAAGAAGTCAACCCTGCTCGTGTTTTTTTATC
>JASMAJ010000144.1 GCA_030754395.1 Candidatus Thalassarchaeaceae archaeon
GAATTAGCCATCCAACTGAAAATCGCAATAATAAAAATCATTGTGAACATCATTGGTCGCATCATCGCCGATTGCATCGCCATTTGGTCAGGCATCATTTCCATCTGTAATTTCCTCATTTTCTCGGCTCGAGCAGTATCACGAGCCGTTTGAGCTTCTCGCAATTGCTTGGAAATCTGCTTATTTCTATGAGAAAAATGAGACTGGGAGAGTGGATCCATGAAGAATGAACGGATAATTGTGTTTACTACCATAATTGAAGACCCAATAATAAAAACAGTAGGTACAAAATAACTTTCATGAAATGGTAAAGCCGGCTCAATTACAGTTCCAGCAACATCAGAAAGAGAATCACGAAGTCCGGGATTTAACATCAGAACAAGCATGATTCCCAGTAGGAAAAGCATTGGAGTCATCATGCCAGCAGCAGCTTGACTCTGTGAATTCCCACCACCTGCCGGCTCCACCATGAATTACTCCCTCCATCGGCATCAATTGAAGGATTCGGCCCAACCAATTACAATTCTAATAGATATTATTTGAATTGGTAACTACAAGTTTCACACATTGAGGCACCAACAGATGCTTCTGTCCCACATACTGGGCAAGTTTCGGGATTAGATTCAGAATTCATAGAAGGACTGCTGTCAGTCTCAGATATAATTTCTAAATCCGAAAAATCCTCAACCTCATCGTGAATCTCTGATTTAGTTTCATCTTCATCTACAATTTCTTCAACTTGTTCAAATTCCACTTCGGGAATTGGTTCAAGAACAATGGAATTTATCCCTCGTGCGTTTTCATCAACCCAATCAGGCAAATTCGGTTCCTCATCAACCTCATCACCGAACGTGGCACCGTGATAATCTTGGGCATCAGCAACTTTGTATTCACTTTCTGAATCTCCTTGTATTTCAAAAACAACTTCAATTCTCTCATTCTTTTCAATACGACCAATTGGCCACGTTACAGCAGTTCCCTCACGAGCGGATTCCTTTGCATAGTCAACTACACGTTCTCCAGATAATGTCGAACGTACCGATGAACGCTCGATAGTGAATGTTCCAGGGACTACATCATGTAAATTCAAATCTTCAAGTGCACTATCTGAATCATTTTGGAACATCAGGAGAATTTCATAACGTCCGGGACCAGCAGCAGGGAATACTTCTTTGCCTGTAGAAAATCTTCGACGACGATGAACCACTCGAATAAGAGGTGCTCGATTGCAATAACGGGTTGCAACAGGACCGAACCTTTCCATACTGAAATCAGTACGAATAGGTGCAGCTAATCGATCATTCTGGGGAGAGGGATCATTAGCATGAAGTGGATAACTGATTATCAATGATTTATTCGGTTGAAGTCCCAAAGGAGCAGAGGTCCCTACTGTGATTCTTAGAGCATGGCCTTGTGAATCAGGAGAAACTAATTGCTCCTCTAATTGAGTGCCATCCACAACCTCAATTCGGTATTGTTCCTCAGATAATTCTGTGCCCTCAATCTCGACTTTGATTTGATCAGTAGACGGGGGAAGAAATATCCCTGGAATGTCATCTAGCAGACGCATCACATTTATTGGGGCTGAACCAGTATTCTCGACAACAATTGTCGCATCTAAATCAGATGGCACATAGGAGCGGATTCGACTGATGTTGTATTGTTTATTTACTGACGTATCAAGAACCTTGATACTTCGCTCCTTTAGTTCAATTTCGCCCGTTGATTCAACATTAGCCCGAGTCAATATTGAATAATCAATTTCATGTGTGAAATTAGGTTTATCAATAGTTTCAATTCTTTTTTCTAAAGAATCCCAAAGTCCTTCGGGAGGAATATCTTCCCTAATATCATCCATCTCAAGGAAGGGATCACTTCGGCCAGCTAACCAGACTGTAGCTCCTGAAAGGCTTACAACGAAAGATGAACGGTTTTCGACAACTAATTTACAATGAAAAACATCCGGACGATCATCTTCCTTGGGACTAACATAGCCAAATTGACGTGCCCGCGATTTTACCGACTCAAATTGAATACGAGACACAGTTGATTCACTAGAATAAGTCGCCCTGACAACACCTGTGGCAAACCGCTGAATACTACGAGTGGTTATCCTCGGATTAATTGTAAGTGATGAGGTTTCACCCACAGAAAGCCTTCCAATTTTCCATATTAACTCGGAATCCTTTATGTCATACTCAGGACCGTCGGAAATATCGAAATTATCGGGAATTGCTCTTCGGATTTCCACATCATTAAGTGCGATCGGCGCGACATTTTCAACAGATAATCTAATCATAATTTCTTGTGAATTTGGAGAGAAAACCATCGAAAGAGAAGGTTCCTGAGAACGTTCGGGTTCAGTATCAATATGCTCTCTAACAACCATCATTCGTGGCCCGGATGCAGTGTATGGTAGGGTCGTCGATTCAGTTGCATCAAGTTCACGGACAGTTATTGCACCCCCACCAATATCGGTAGAACCTGTATTTTGAAGATTGACTTCTATATCCCAAGCACGATCTTTTCGACTAGAATTTCGTAAAACTAGTTCTCCATCGATAGACTGCTGTCTTACTGTGCCATCAGAGTTTAGAACAGATTCCTCCTTTTCTCTAAGTGTGACATACAATTTGTCACCTGGAATTTTATCAACTTCAACAGCGGAACGGAGATTACTCGGATGAAGGGGTAAGGATTCGTCTGTTTGCAATTCTGACGCTTCAGATGCATCATAAGAAATGGAATCAATATTAGAAACTGAATCCGGTTGAAAAGACTCTGGCCAAACATTTCCATCAAGAGATTCCGCTGCAGAAAAAACAGCGAGTGAATCTTCTAGAGACACATCCTCCACTTCTTCGGATTCTGAATTATCAACATCCTCTAATTGTAATCCAGGAGGAGGGGGGGGGGCTATTGGAATATCGAAAGTAAGGGGGGGCGTGGGGAGAGGAGGTGAATCCAAATCTGCATCTGGACTAATAGATTCAGACTCATGTTCTTCAGGAAGAGAAGTAGCGGGAGGATTTGGATTTTCATCGATTGTAGACTCATCCTCAACTTCGGAGATTTTGTCTTCATCATTATCTCTGATGCCAGGAGGTGGTGGGGGTGGAGGCATCGGAGGAAATCCCGGAGGAGGAGGAGGAGGTGAATCTGTCATACCAAGGACCTCGTCAGTAGTATGGACATACCTTCAGTTGGTTTAATCATTCTCACTAACTGCCCTTCG
>JASMAJ010000145.1 GCA_030754395.1 Candidatus Thalassarchaeaceae archaeon
GGTCATGACAGAGGGGCTGATGAAGTGGCAAGAGCCGCCATTCAGGAGGATGCCCACGCCGTAGCAATCACCTCCTACCAAGGTGGGGCCGTGGAAATGTTCACTCATACGAAGGAAATTCTAGATGAGGCTGATTTCGATCATGTCTTCCTCTGTGGAGGAGGGGGAGGGACCATTCTGCCTTGGGAAATTAAGAAATTACGGGACGAAGGAATTGCTCGTATATATTCCCCTGATGATGGACGAGAAATGGGCTTGACAGGAATGGTGGCTGACGCTATCGAACAAGCTAGGGGCAATAACCTACTAGATTCGGCTCGTTTTGATACTTTGAATCAACCTATTTCTGCAGACAATCATGGAGCAGTAGCACGATTACTGACTCTCGCTGAGAATGGTGATGAATCTGATTTCAGAACGGTTCTAGAACGCGTGAGGTCGGTAAGTGGCGATTCATCCTGTCCGGTAATAGGGTTGACTGGAACGGGAGGAGCTGGGAAATCCAGTCTGACTGACGAATTGATGCTGCGTATCCAGCGCGATAATCCTGGTTCTAAAGTCGCCCTTCTAGCTACTGACCCTACAAGAAAAAGGACAGGAGGTGCGCTTCTAGGTGATAGGATTCGCATGAATTCCCTAGCAGATGAAAATCTATTCATGCGCTCTTTTGCGAGTAGAGATAGTGGGCGTGAAATCGCAAATTGTATCGGTAGAGCAATTGAGGCCTGCCAGGCAGTAGGATTCGATCTTGTCATTGTCGAGACTAGTGGAATCGGTCAAGGAAATGATGCAATAACAGAGGTAGCAGATGTTTCAATGTACGTCACTACCCGTGAATATGGTGCACCAAGTCAATTAGAGAAACTCGCGGCTCTAGATTTCGCGGATATTGTCGTGCTAAACAAGTTCGATAGACCCGGCGCCGAAGATGCACTAAACGAGATTCGTAAACAATTCAAACGCAACCGAGAGATGTGGGATGCGAAAAATGAAGATTTACCAGTAATACCGACTATTGCAAGCCAATTTGCAGATGCTGGAATTGACCTTCTTTGGAAGAAGTTATCCAGCATCCTCTCAGAACGTCATGGTAGAACATTCGAGGCTGCTGAACCGCGGCTTGGCGCAGATGGTCTGCCACATAGAACTGCACCAATCCCACCAGAAAGGCAAGGATACCTAGCAGAGGTTGCAGCCTCGATTAGAGACTACCACTCTCGTACTGAAGAAGTTGCTCAGCAAGTCAGATTAGTGCAGCAATTAGATGCGGCGGCTAAACAAATGCGTAAGTCAAATCGATTGACTTCAGCGGCCGACCTAACCGCTGAGGCTGAGGAAGTTCGAAGCCGAATTCCAGAGGCCGCATGGCAGATGCTAGATGAGTTCAATGTACGAGCTGAAGCATATCGCTCAGGTAAGGCATCTTACACTGTGCGAGGCAAGGATATACCTGTAGAAACAACTACTGAGACTCTAAGTGGACTTGAACTTCCAAGAGTCGCATTACCTGATGTAGAAGATTGGGGAGAGCGAATTAGTTGGATTCGCTCTGAAAATGTCCCTGGGGTATTTCCTTTCACAGGTGGCGTATTCCCATTCAAGCGAGAGGATGAAATTCCAATTCGGATGTTTGCAGGAGAAGGCTCTGCTGAGCGTACCAACAAGAGATTTCATTTCCTCTCAGAAGGGCAACCATTCAATCGCCTGTCAACAGCCTTTGACTCCCCCTCCCTATACGGGCGTGATCCTCAAACCCGCCTCGATATCTTTGGCAAAGTCTGTGAAAGTGGAGTCAGCATCAGTACAGTTGACGAGATGGAAATGCTGTTCGAAGGATTCGACCTATGTGCTCCAAACACTTCTACTTCAAAGACAATTAATGGCAATTATTGGTGGCATCTAGCTGCCTTCTTTACCGTGGCAATTCGCCAGCAAGTAAGAAAATTTGAGCAAGAAAATGGCAGAGAACCCAATGAGGGCGAATATCAGGAAATTAAGGCAAGTACTCTGAGTTCAGTTAGAGGGACAGTACAAGCCGACCAACTGAAAGAATCGATGGGACAGAATACATTGGTATTCAATCTCGACACGGCCCTCAGAATGATGGGAGATGTCGCTGAATTCTATGTCGACAACAATGTCCGTAACCACTACTTTGTCTCTATCTCTGGATATCATATTGCAGAGGCTGGCGCAAACCCAATTACTCAGGCCGCACTAACACTCTCTAACGGCCTGACTTATGTTGAATTATTCCGAGCAAGGGGCCTTGACCCAGATAAATTCCTACGAAACTTCAGTTGGTTCTTCTCCAATGGAATGGACCCTGAATATGCTGTTATTGGGAGGGTTGCTCGAAGAATCTGGGCTATCGCAATGCGCGACATATATGGAGTGGGACATCGAGGTCAGCAACTAAAATACCACATCCAATCAAGTGGGCGCAGCCTTCACGCACAGGAATTCACATTCAATGATTATAGGACAACTCTACAGGCACTATATGCCTTAGCAGACAATGCCAACTCACTACATACTAATTCACGAGATGAGGCTTTCGGAACTCCTACTGAAGAGACGGTGCGGGACTCAATGGCAATCCAAATGATACTAAACAAAGAATATGGATGGTTGGCAAATGAGAATCCACTTCAAGGATCATTTGTAGCAGAATGGTTGACAGGACGAGTCGAAGAAGAAATTCTACGAGTTTTTGAGGAAATGCATCGAAGAGGAGGAGTGCTAGGCTCTCTAGAAGTAAATTTCCAGCGCAATCGAATACAGGATGAGTCAATGGTCTATGAGCACCGAAAGCATTCAGGAGAGATGCCAATAGTTGGCGTTAACACTTTCATAAATCCAGATGCTGCGAGCCTGTCTGCTGATGACGCAGATTCCTTTGACATGGAAGTAACTCGCTCAGACGAAGGCGAGAAGCGTATGGTCATAGATCGTAATGAAGAGTTCAAGAAGAAGAATGCCGCCAAGGCAGAAGAAGGACTTGCTAAACTCAAGCAAGTCGCGCGGGATGGTGGAAATCTGTTTGAAGTAATGATGGAAATTGTGGAATATTGCACAGTCGGTCAGGTAACTCAAGCTTTGTTTGAGACCGGTGGAAAGTTCCGGCGCAATATGTGAATATACCAGATTCATTCAAAACTGAAAACCATACCGCCAAATCATGCCTATTGAACTG
>JASMAJ010000146.1 GCA_030754395.1 Candidatus Thalassarchaeaceae archaeon
AAAAGTCACCAGTACTTTTGTTATCTGAACCATAGTAGGTGAGGTTTGTTTCTAGAGATACCCATGAGTTTTCTTCGCCGTATAATCCAGTCAATACCGAGTCGCTCCAGCCATATAGCCAATTATCCATTGACTGTGTGGTGTAAGGTGATGCGCCGTATTGGAAGCCAAGTAGCGAACCAATGACGCTAGTGAACATGAAATTCTTCACCCAACTTCGTAAAGCTGCAGCATCAGACTCCGTGATGCCATAGGCATCTGCAACAAATGCATCGTCCCAATCTACTACATTTCCGCCCATTTCAAAGCCAATTCCATCCTGACTCATCGGCATTGTAGTTCCTGCTAATTCGTTATACATGAATACACGAGCGAAATCTCCAGTTAGTGCATAATCGGATGTGTAAAGGATTTCTTGGACCTTCTCAACCGAGAGATCAACAGTTCCTTCGTAAGGTCCTTGATTCAGTCCAATAGAGAAGTATCCTCCAGCTAGTGGTTCCTCGCTACCAAATGCAACTTGCCACCATTGGTCTGCATTCATTGTCCCCGAGCCTCCCACAAGAATCATGGGGAAGTCAATTGGTGTACCCACCATACCAATCCATCCTCCTGCATAATCTGCTAGATCGAGTAATTGAGTCAGGCCAATTCCATACTGGATCATTGTTGTGAATGGGTCACCTTGAGCCCCTAGTAGAAATAAAGCCACTCCATGTAGGGGAATGCCATTGTAATCGGTTTCTGAAAGCATTCCATTCCCAAGTTCTTCTCCTACGACACCGAATACAACATTGTTCAGTGCATCAGCATTTGCAATATCAACACCGGAAACTGCCCTCAATCTATCTCGAAGGTCATCCATACCTCGTGTTAGCTCTTCTCCTCCGCCATTAGCAAGGAACGTTGTACCAGCCAGTCCATACACTGCCCAATCCATTAGCGTAGTTTCAACAGGGTCAGTCGAACCATATCCCAGCAGAGCAGCGCGAATAGGAGTTACCGATTCACTTGGCTCTCCCATTCCAGCTACTAGCATTGGCCCTATGTCACAAGATAGAGCGATACAGATTCCAGTAGATGGATCGACTGCAGTATTGAGAATTGAATCAGCCGAAGCAGAGAAATCTGGATTCATTGACCCCATTCCTCCAGCAGAGGCGTTCCAGTTATCATATGCACCGGACAATACGGCGGCTGGAGCCATGGCAGCAGCAGTCGCAGCATCATATCCGACGAATTCAAGTTGAGCCGCTGCACCTAATTGCATATCAGAAATATCTTCAGCAGCCCAAATGCTTGGTGCCTTGTTGGAAAGGTCATTAGCAATCATTTGGTTAGAGAATCCCGCCTTTGCGAATATTTCTCCATATTCGATGCCTGTAGCGATTCCTGCTATTCTCTGAGTATTCCAAAGAATATTGGCATTGGTGATATTGGTTGAGCCAGGGAGTGAAGCATGCTCATTTCCATCATCATCAGCCCAAGTACAATTAGCGCACCAATCGAAAACATCGTATTCAGAATAAGTTACAGTGCCTGCTGATTCATCGAAATCTAAGAGTTCGCGATGAGTAGTAACTTCGTATATGAAGGGTCCCATCTTCTCAAACTCGGCACCTATTGCTGAGTTCTCAGTTAGATTCTCAGTATTGGTAATTGAGTAGGCGAAATATACTCTTTCTGCAGTGCTATTATTCCAATCATCATTGGTATAATCGCTTTCTTCATCATATCCTGTTGCAACCTGTTCTGCAACTCCTGCCTCGACTTGACCAGCAACAAAACTTGCCAATGCCACATAGTTCAATCCTAGAAGAATAATTCCTGTTACAATTAGTGCTGTTGCTTTCTGCCTGCCATCCATAGTTATCACTCAGCGTTGCACGCACGTGTATGAGAGATAAGAGATTCTATCCGTGCGAAGTGATTTTTCAACGCTTTTTTTCAGGCAAATCCGAAGGCGTCTAATTCACGCGCAAACGTGTATACCATGATTGGAACTAGAATCACACCCATCCCATGGGAGCGTCTAATTCCGATTCTTGGAGCCATCAAACCAATCATCGTGCCGATAACAAGTGTTCCCACTCCAATCCAATCAGTTGAGATGTAAACAAGAACAGTGATGAAAATACATACAGATAGGACTAGTGTTCTCAATGGCACGAGTTCGTGCACTTTCAGCATACCTTTTCCAACCTCTATCATTACCGGTACTGCGAATAATCCAGCTGCCACTGTAATCGCTAATAATCGGATGAAATCAGCTGGAGGTTCTACAGCATTCCAGATATCTATTGGGTACATCATATTGAGAGCCAAAGCAGCACCTGATCGCGGCCTTCCTACCATGTATAGGAAACCTAGAACCATTACTGTGACAGCAGTGTTGACGGATGAGAGAATTGCAATTATTTCTAGGTCCCGCTGTTGGTTATTGTTTACGAGATCGAGGTCAGGGCTTGCACCTGCTTCTGCAAGAGCCTCTTGGAATAGTTCACGTTCTTCTGCTTCTAGTTCTTCCATACCCTCGAAAACCATCATTTGCGGCATGTTCTCAAAGCCAGGTTGAGTTCCATGTTCGAAATCAGCTGGAATATAATTTGGATCTGTTAGTTTGCCCCATAAGTTTCGCGCACTCATCACCACTACAGTGGCCTGAGCGGCCGTCATTCCAGGAAGGATAGCCATTACCGAGGAAACAACCGCTGAAAGGAAAGTAGGTACTGCAAGTGGTTTCCAAGGCGGCATCTCCCAGTTGTTTTCTTGAGGTGGAATCTCACTAGTTGTAACATATATGTCAATTAGATTAGCAATACCGAATAGTCCAGCAAGGCTTGGGAACAGTAAGGATGCTGAGGGGATTCCAACAGGTGAGCGAGCGGGTAACTCGAATACAGCCCAACCATAGAATCCGGTTAATAGGAAATAAGAGGTAGCAACTAGAATACCTGCGGTTCTAGAGCTTGCACCGAGGCGTAAGTCAATGGAATCATAGCGCCTACGAATGCTAAATTTGCCAAGGGGAATATTGAATTCGATTCTCTTTTTGAGAGGGTAATTTAGTTTTTGAGTTACCTTTTGAGACCATTCAGGCCAAGGTAGGCGTGTGGTTTCGGTTAGAATAAGGAAGACTGAGATGAATAGTAAAAGCCAAGGTAATTGGTCTCGACT
>JASMAJ010000147.1 GCA_030754395.1 Candidatus Thalassarchaeaceae archaeon
TCAAATCACCAATCAACAAACCATTCCTGTTCCATTGACTAATGGTCTTTACACTAATCTTTTCCTTGGAAATTGGGGCGAAACCGTTGTAGGTGGCGGAATAGGAGGTGGAATTGGTGATTGTGAAGACCTTGACATTTGGTTACTCAGAACTCCCCCATATAATGCTGCAGTAGGGTATGCAGCTGGTCATCATGATAATATGACAGTTCTTGAGTATGATTGCACACTAGGAACTTTTCCTAATCCACTTGATTCTACTTCTAATGCTGTACACAATTTCAAACTTGACACAGAACAAAGTGATCCGATTGATGGTATAGATATTGCAGATACGGATGATAATGGTGAAATTGACCTAATTGCCCATGTCGATGGTCTAACTGGAAACATTTCGTATGCTACAAGATCTGGAAACAATTGGAATACACAGAACTATGTGCATCTAGGCGATTTCAAGGGAGCTTCACTAACTATTTCCGATGTTAATAGGGACGGACATTATGATTTCTTTGTGCCAACTGAACTTACGCTGACTCGAGTTCAGGACTCAGCCGCCCAGAATCAAACATATCTTTTCCTAGATAATCTACGTGAAATTAATTCAGTGGAGATTATCCTTGCTAATCCAAGTGGGACTGGATATTTATCTTCTCTATCATTCGATGTAGGTCGCCGGCCAACGATGGCTGTTCCTGGTCAATTGGCAGGTGGCGAGGACAGTGCTTTTGAAATTGTTATTGGACAAAGAGACAGAGCCTACAGATTTGCTAATAGTGCTATGTGGTTAGATACTCAAGGTTGGGCTGGCGCAGGTGATTTCTTATCTATTCTCTCATTAGATAATGAAGACGTTGGAATCACAGAAGTTACCATAGCACCTGCTGCATACGATCCTGCTACCGGACAAGCCATGATTGGTGAAGGCACAAGATTCGTTAATGTCACAGTAAAGAATACAGGTCTTAATCCAATTACAGGTTCTATAGATGTTGATCTTGAAGTGAAAGAAGTAATTGGCGGAACTGATACCTTGGTGTATTCTAATGATTTTGAAGGTAATATCGATGATACAAATTGTCCTCTTTGCAGTATATCTTTGAAATCATATACAGGTGAATATGCACAAGGTTCTTCTTCTTGGCATGAGGAATGGAATGCCTCTGTTGATGCAAACGGCTCAGCAACAGATGATTGGTGGGAGGCCGATTCAAATCCCACAACTTACATGTGGGCTGGAATCGATTATCAAGGTGATGATAATGAGTCCGGTTACTATAACAACATGGATGAAGCATTCATTATCGAGAATGTCGACTTGACTAATTCCGATGCTGCACATATCGATGTAGATTTATTTTGTAGTACTTCATTCTTTGAACTCTATCTTGCAGAGCAGTATTCAGTTGTTGAGAGATGGCTGTATGAAGACTCGTGTGGAATTGATGTCTGGAGTGATGGAAATGGTTGGGAACAAGTGTTCTTCACTGGTGGATGGGATGATGAGCGATACTTGCGACTATACGGTTTTGGAAATGATCCAGAGTACAACACTTACAACGGGAATTTTAATGATTATACAATTACTCCATGGACAAACTATAGTGGTGATTATGAGATTGATTTGACTCCATACGCAGGTGAAATTGTTGACATTCGATTCCGATTCCGTAGTGGTTTGATGGGTAGTGTGGGCCCTGATGGCTCATCCCAAGGCGGAGGATTTGATGGATTTGCCTTTGACAACATTTCGATTTTAAAGACAGATGTTGCTTTTGGTCCGGCCGAGACAGTTAGTCGGAATCTAAATTTCATCGACATGGCCGCAGGAGCTATTGAGGAAGTATCTCTAACTGCGGACTTTATCGATAATAAGACATACTACATCAGTACGATTCTTAACAACCCTAATGGTTATGATAATGCGGATGCAACCAATGATGAAGTAAAATTCCAGATTACTGTGAAAAATCTCTTCGATCCAGGTGTTGCTGAAGAACCATGGGTAAGTCTGGAAAATGGACTTAAGTATGCATCAGGTGAAAGAGATATCGAAATTATTGTTCAGAACTTTGGTAATACTCTAACGGATTTCCAACTAGAGACCAAAATCCAAAATGCTATTCCTGATTTGTTAGCCATTGAGGATTTCTCTGGCTTCGAAGAACCAATTTGGTATGATGATGGAAATGAGAATGGTTCAGTAATTAATGATAAAGATGGCGATCATCCTATGCTCCCTCAGTCTCGAGGCGTTTTCAACACTGAAGCATATTGGCTAGGCCATCCCGATACAGGATATGGCGATAACTGGAGTGAGTGGATGTCTATAGGTCCAATTGAAATCTTAGCAGGAGGTGATGATTTCACTTACTTAACCTTCGATTATTTTGCCGAAGGTGACTATATTACTGACAACGAGAACTTCTACTCCGTCAGGGATGGTGCCAATCTTGAGATTAATTGGACAAAGAATGGTGAAGAATTCACAGGAAATGTCTGGGGTAGTTGGACTGATTTGAATGAAAATGGCATTAGACCATTCCATGCATGTGAAGACTTTGATTTAGATAATAGTTATGAGGAGGTAGAATATTTCGGTGATCTCTCTGATAAATTTGATTCAGCACTTTGGTTTGATTCAGAGGATCTTGTTAAATCAGTTATTCTTGACTTTAATCATATTACCATATTAAACACCACTTCAGATGATTCTTTTGACTGGAACGCTGAATGTACTGATGTTTCTGGCTCTGATGTCACTCTGAAGTGGACTTTCCAGTCTAATGGTGACGGTGTCAATGGTAACGCAGGACTAGCCGGTTTTGCAATAGATAATATTCGTCTTGATGAGTTTACATTTGAGGCTGATGGAACTTACATGAACAATGTTACCGGACTCGATGCACTAGAGAAAACAACTGTTAATGTGGCTTCACATAATTTCCGTTCAGGAATCTATCGAATTGATGCTACAACGATATTAGACTCTAATATTACAGGAACTGCTTGGCATAATATGAGTGAGATAAGTACTGCAAACAATCACACTCAGATCATCTTTAGTATTGCTAGTGCAGATATCACCCTAATGCAGCCCGATGTTCTAGATTGTGTTTCAGATATTACATACAATTGTGTTTATGCAATCGATGATTCTTCTGAACATAGTTT
>JASMAJ010000148.1 GCA_030754395.1 Candidatus Thalassarchaeaceae archaeon
CTTCACTGGCAACGCCACAAACTGTATCGTTAACCTTCTGAATAAATTCAGGAGTTAGCGGTTTAGCGTAACCAGATTCATCCTCAAAGTCATCCATACCATCAACTTCGATAAATCGACCTCCCACGGATTCGATTTGCTCTGCTGCTGACTTTCTAACGTCAGAAGCATAAACAATAGCTCCCAATCTCTTGGCTGTGGCAATAGCTTGTAATCCTGCTACTCCACTACCCATAACGACTACTTTTGCAGGACGTACAGTTCCAGCAGATGTTGTCATCATAGGAATCCCTCGTGCTACAGAAGCAGCTCCAAGGAGAACTGCCTTGTATCCTGCAAGATTGTCTTGACTAGAATTAACATCCATTGATTGAGCACGAGATAATCTTCTAGGAATCATGTCCATAGACAGTAAAACAACCTTAGCATCTAGACATCCTTGCACATTCTGTGGATTACGGAATGGGTCAGCGACACAAGCGACTATCTGTCCTTGGCTTAATTCAGACACATTGGGAAGATGAATTGAGATTAAGACAGGGGCACTAATTGCCTCGTTACGTTCAACAATGATGCCGCCATAATTTTCGTATTCAGAATCTAAGTAACTAGCAGCGATTCCAGCTCCTGATTGGATGACTACTTCAAATCCGGCCTTAGTCAATTTCTTAACCGATTTAGGCACTATTGCCACACGATTTTCTCCTTCAGGCTCTGTAAGAACTCCAAGTCTCAACAATATCACACACCACCGTCTGAGCCGTAGGCTCAAGCAGGATATGTTACTCGACTAGAACGAGATTATTGAATCAAACGGATGGTGTATTTCCTACACTTACTCAAAGATGTGTTGAAGTATTCGCTCACTAAAGGCTAAGGGTTGAATTCTAACCCCCCCCATTGAGGATATCTAATGCGACCTACTGCAGAGAAGGAAATACGAACACCGATACGAGTTGCCGTCACCGGAGCCGCTGGAAATATTGGATACGCCTTGTTGTGGCGGATTGCAAGCGGTGATTGCTTTGGAGCCAATCAACCAGTCATTCTGCAGTTACTTGAGATTCCACCTGGAATGCAGCGACTCGATGGCGTGATAATGGAACTGAGAGACTCTGCGTTTCCGTTGGTACACGATATTATCGGCACCGATGACCCAAAGATTGCGTTTAACGAAACCGAAGCGATTTTCCTTGTTGGATCCCGGCCGCGAACAAAAGACATGGATCGAGCAGACCTCGTTGCAGCCAACGGACCTATCTTTGTAGGTCAGGGTAAGGCAATCGATGCGGTCGCTTCAAGCAATGTGAAAGTGCTCACGGTGGGCAATCCCTGCAATACCAATGCGCTAATCGCCTCCGCTAATGCACCGGGCATTTCCTCTCGACAATTTACCGCTATGACCCGCCTTGATCAGAACCGTGCGGTGGGTCTGATGGCACAGCATGCCGGCGTCCCAGCCTCAAAGGTTCACGATGTATTCATCTGGGGTAATCACGCCAATACAATGTACCCCGATCCACGTTTTGGGACCGTCGATGGTCGCCCGGCAACTGAATTGTTCGAAAGTGATTGGCTTGAAGGCTCCTTCCTCGATACTGTCGCTACTCGTGGAAAGGCGATTATAATGGCGCGCGGTGCATCTTCCGCCGCATCTGCAGCTTCAGCTGCCGTGGACCACATGCGCGACTGGTGGCTAGGCTCGAACGGACGTATCGTGTCCGTCGCACTCCCTTCGGAGGGCTGGTATGGAGTACCTGAGGGGCTAGTGTTTAGTTTCCCATGTCGTTGTGAGGGCGGAGAGGTGATTGTGGTGGATGACCTCACTGTTGACGAGTTCGCGCAGGCGAAGATTGACGAAAATGTCGCGGCACTCATCGGAGAACGAGATGCAGTGAGCGACCTTTTGTAGGCAACAGGTGCCACTAATTAATCACAAACTAATCTGATTGCTTGGATATTGAGCCGTTGGTTTCATCGGCCGGACTACACTCACACAGACTGATGAACGACACTCGCCGTCACATTCATCTCGAACACGATGGGAAGTTGTTACTTGTCAATTTAGATGGAAGTGGCCCCGCAATACCACGAATGGGCCGCTCCTCTACTACAGAAGGAAGCTATTCAATTCGTTTACCAACACCAGAAGAAGCTTCTGAAATGGGGCTCACGTGGAATACGAAGAGGACCAATAGATTTCGACTCGGGGAATATATGCATGAAATTATAGTTGCAACTCCGGAAATAACTTGGCCAGAAGAATGGGCTTGGAAAGATGCTGTGATTAGTGATAATCAAGTCGACCCAGTTGCTCGTGAATCTGTATACAGAACCTTACATAGAGTGGTTAGCAAAGTTGTGATTATTAATCCGCAGAAAGAAGTTCTAATGGCAAAAGTAACTAGAGGATTCTTCACAGGATGCTGGACTCTACCCGGTGGTTTCGTAGATTATGCTGAACATCCAAGATCTGGAGCAGAAAGAGAAGCACTAGAAGAACTTGGAATTAGAATCAAGATTTCCGATCCACAAGGTGAATCGGGTGTTGCGACCGAAGGAGAAGACACAGCGCTGGTAAGAGAAGAAATTTTCACTCCAGATGGAATATGTTGGTTATCCTTCACATATCTGTGTGAAGCAGATATACCCGCAAATGAGATTGTCCCGAAGGATGATGAAATTGAAGAGGCACGGTGGTTCACTAAAGATGAGGCGCTAAGTGTAGCAGTTTCATTGTTCGACATAGAAGCCATTCAAAAGTTTGTAACAAATTAACTTGAGGATTATAGATTCCTCTAAGTGAATATGATGGTGGGCCTGCCTGGATTTGAACCAGAGTCTGTTCGTCCCAAACGAACAAGCATAGACCAGACTAACCCACAGGCCCGTGGGTATTCGGGCCACCAATGAACCACTTATGGATTTGACTAAAGCCAAAGCCAAGAATTAGGTGCAGAACGAATTATCACACCTTGAGCCTCAGCCATACCTAGAATTTCTTCTGCCGTTGGATTTTCAACTCCCTTGTCCATTAACTTTTGAGTTAACTTATCCATAGTCAAAATTCCATCTGAATTTGTAGAATCTAGCATTATACTGTGTATTTTTTCCACACCAACACGTTGATTTTGATTTCTTTTTGTTTTCTCTT
>JASMAJ010000149.1 GCA_030754395.1 Candidatus Thalassarchaeaceae archaeon
ACAGTGTAGCGAACGGTTGAACCAGTACCCAGTCCCACATCCATTCCATCGCTGACAAAATCGCATGCAGCGATGCCCGCTGCCTGTTTTGCTGCCTCGACCTCATCCACGATGCTCAAACCGGCGGGGGGGTAGGGGGAGCATATCATTTGCCTAATTTCGTGATGATTCAAGCGATTCTCAATTAGCCGAATAATTGACAAGCCCCCATGTACTCCGTACATGACATGGAGCGTAGTCTCGGCCGCTTGTTCCTGCCAGCGATGTTGGTCCTGTTGATGATTGGGGCCCCTCTCAGTTCATTTCTAGAGCCACCATCTGAACTTGATGAGTTGCCCGCAGTACAACAGACACAACTCCATGTTGAGACTACGATTCCCGTGACAAATTACCCGAATGGGACTTCAAATGTCTTGCAGTTAGAAGTCCCAGAGGATGAGGCTGCCACAGGATTGGATT
The DNA here is from genome assembly GCA_030754395.1 of Candidatus Thalassarchaeaceae archaeon. Classification (GTDB taxonomy): domain Archaea; phylum Thermoplasmatota; class Poseidoniia; order Poseidoniales; family Thalassarchaeaceae; genus MGIIb-O1. The sequence continues at coordinate 460 of JASMAJ010000149.1, forward strand.
TATCCTTAAAGCCCCATATTAACCCAGTTTCTGATAGCATATCGTGGTCTACTGCATCCGATTGGAATATGTCCGGGGTCATCAACGATGGCGTGGATTTCAATACCAGTTCTGGCATGACTCTTCTTCCTCAGGGTTACAGTTGGGATTTTGAGTCTGGTTCATTTGGCGGTGCGTGGACTCACTCAGGCAATTCCCATTGGCAAGTCCAGAGCGGCACAAGACTCAGTGGTCAACACACACCTCAATCAGGATATATTTCCCATAACCAACAGACTGCAATAAGTGTTACAGTTTCTAATATGGTCGGTACTCTTTCGTTTAAATATAGAACATCCACGGAGAGTTATTACGACCGCCTATTATTTTGTGTAGATAATACAGGTTGTTCCCTTTGGGGTTCTGGTGTGACTACATACTGGTCGGGTTCCACGAGTGGAACTTACAACTATAACACAAATCCTGGGAGCCATACCTATACTTGGAAATATTACAAAGATGGTAGTGTTAATTCAGGTTCTGATCGAGTTTGGGTTGATGATATTGAATTCACTCCTAATAGCGGAGGTTCAGGGGTAGCTAATTGGACATCTGCTAAATGGGGACCTGATGCTACCGGTTTACAGAAAACTTCTCCAGGGCAATATGGTTTGATGAGCGTAGATGCTAGTGCCTCAGGTAGTTCATCTGTAACATGGGACATATTGGATGGTGTAACGAAGCAGCCAATTTATGGTTTCAAGGATCGTTCTGAACTGTATGCAGATTTAGGTGCCATTGATTGGCAGAAACATCCAACAATTAGGCTCAAACTACATTTGAATCAACCATCAGGCACCGCTGTAACGATTCACAGCGTGAATCTAGAGGGTAGGTATTCGCAGACCTTTACCCGAAATCCGAGTTGGTCTGGTTCTATTGGTTGGGATGGTGATTCATATCTCGGCTCAGGAACAATCCTCTCACCTGTATTTGAGAGCCTACGACCGATTTCACAGGTAAAGACCACTGCCGCATATTCCGGTTCGGGCCAACTGCTTGTTGCCGCTGATGGCGGCCCATTCAATTCAGTTTCAACTAGTGGAGGTACCCATACATTCCAAAGTTATGTCCATACTATACAATTCAAGTGGCAATCTAGTTCATCCAACGCTGATTTCAGATCGGTCCAGATTGATTTTGATTCAGGCAGTCTCCCCCTTGATCCCCGCATTGATATCGGTTTGGATGGGTTGAACGAATGGGACTTATCGCACCCCAATATAGGGCAATGGGGGTGGCAGAATCGCCTTTCAACAGGGGAGATTTCCAATGATTTCTCCTTCAATACACCTTCTTCTCTACAAGTGGGAATTTGGTTACCCACCACAGGGCTTGATGTAATGCGATTTTCATTGAATCCGTCATCTGCGGGAATTCAAAATCTTGATTTGTCACTTTCAGTAGGCGGCGTATCTATCTTCAACCAGTCATTTGGTACATTTACAGATTCCCAACTTGTTTCATTTGATTCAACAACCTTGAACAGTTTGAACACTGAATTAGCAGGCATGCCTTCTGTATGGCCAATTTCTACGATGCAGGTTGGTGTAGATTATGCCCTAGTTGTATTTACTGCGAGTGCTGATTATGGCGTGGTTAATCTTGGTGGGATTTCAGCGGTCAATCATCCTGTAGCCAATTTGAGTTACGATGTATTCGATGGTATGGTTTGGTCAATCAATGACTTAATGCCACATATCTTTAGTTCATTTGGAGTGAAGAAAGTTCCATTAACTATCAAAATGACTAATGCAGGTTCAATAAAGGGGACAATAAATGCATTTTCTTCAACAGACGAGGTAAGTAGTGATTCACTGACGATAACTAATGCAACAATAACCCTTGCACCCTCCTATCAGTGGATTGAAGTCAACTCTACTCATACTGCCCCGCTGGTACAGTTCATTCGGTTCAATTAGATATGGTAGGCTCATTACATCAAGTAAAAGTTATGTGTAGATTTGATGGTACATTGCTTCCAGCTGAAGGCTCTACGAATAATGATATGATATATTGGGACAGTGTAAATGGTTGTAATATCGATGTAAATGGTACATCCGTAACAAGTGCCATGCGCATTCGTTTGAATGCATCTTGGGATGATGAGGACGATCTGATATTGAGGGCTAGAGTTGTACTCAATGATGGCCGCAGGAGCGTCCCAATAACCCAAAACTTTGGTCCTGGCTCAGTAATAGCTGTTGAAAACGATGTTGAGATTATTTCCTGGGAGATGTACAATGATTTGGGTGTACCAATTCCTATTGATAGGCTTTATTTGAAAGCAAATACGCCCATCATGATTTCAGTAGATCTTGGCTTCCCCAATACAGATAGATTCCTAGCGCCAAGAGCAGGAGATGTGGCTGTGCGAGTATTTGAGAACGATGTTGTGGTTGCCAATACTACTGCTCTAGTAAATGGTTCAATCGATTTCAACCTAGTTGCGCCTTTGAGCTCTCAACCAATTGAGTACCGAGTAGATGTTTATCCTCTGCATGGTCAAGAGAATAACTCATCAATAACATTGAACCGCACCTATGAAATCGATTCTTTAG
>JASMAJ010000014.1 GCA_030754395.1 Candidatus Thalassarchaeaceae archaeon
AAAGGGCCTTTCTTCCAATTGTAACCAACTTTCATAGCTCCGTCAATAGCATAGATGTCATCTGTGACTTTAGGTACAAGATATGCTGCATAAGATAGAGTATCAAGAAGAACTTCGGCAACGAATGCCGAACCCTCATCATCGTGGTCAAGCATTCGAGTAATACCCTGCTTGGCCATTTTTGCTGAGGCAAAAGCAGCCTTCCTGTTCGCAGTTGCATATTCGCCTGTAACTAGATTGCGAGCCTCTTTGATTTTGGCACCACCTTCTCGATTCAATCTGTAGAAGCCTCCCTTGCCCTTACGACCAGTATAGCCATCTGTAAGCATGTCACGGACAATTTGGTCGCCAGCGCCTGCAATCTGATGGAATGGGTCATCTGACTCTAAGTGAGTTAGCATACTAGACATGACATGTGGAATTAGGTCGATTCCAACTAAATCCATCAAACCAAATACAGCAGTTTTGGGCAAGCCGATTGGGCGGCCGAGCATCGCATCAGCCTGCTCGACTGTGAGGCCATGATCGAGGGTCGCTTTGATTGAACGCTGAACAAAATACACACCTAATCGGTTTCCAATAAATCCAGGAGTATCGTTACAATGTGTTACGCGCTTGCCCAATTGAACTAATGCGAATTCGGAAAATTGAGAAACTACGGATTCGTCTACATCGTCACCAGATACTACCTCAAGGAGTGGAAGATATCTGGGTGGATTGAAAAAATGAGTGATTAGGAAGCGTGAGGCTAAGTCCGAATCCATGCCTTCAATCAAGGCAGAACGAGGAAGGGTGGATGTGTTGGATGAAAGTATAGTCTTAGAACCGATATGTTCAGCAAGTTTTTGATAGAGACTTTGCTTAATTTCGAGATTTTCGATTATGACTTCAACTACCCAATCATAGTCTTTCAAAAGAGGAAGGTCATCATCGATATTACCAGCTGTAATACGCTTTGCATATGATTTGTGCATCAACATCTCTGGATTTGATTTGAACATCTTCTTGATGGCTCCAGCGGCTAGGACATTTGGATCGGAAGCACCATCTGGAACTATGTCAAGCAGTAAAACATCACAGCCGGCATTAGCACAGTGAGCTGCAATTCCAGCCCCCATCACACCGCTACCAATTACCGCAACGCGTTCAATTGCATTTTCTGTCATAGAACCACCTCACTCATATTTCTGTAAAACTGTGGCAATTCCTTGCCCGCCGCCAACGCACATGGTAGCGAGAGCATGCTTGGCCCCGCTGCGCTGAAGAAGTGAGACCGCCTTTCCGGTTATTCGAGCACCGCTAGCACCTAATGGGTGACCTAATGCAATGGCTCCGCCATCGATATTGACCTTGGATGTATCAAGTCCTAATTCCTCAATTACTGCAAGAGACTGGGCGGCAAAGGCCTCATTCAGTTCAATTACATCCATGTCATTGAGAGTTAGTCCTGCGCGTTCTAGAGCCTTGTTTGTAGCTTCCACCGGACCTATTCCCATAATCTCAGGAGCGCATCCTGAGACTGCTGTAGATAGGATTCGAGCAAGTGGTTTCAGGCCGTGTGCCTTAGCAAAATCTTCTGTGCAAACTAGAACGAAGGCCGCACCATCTGTGAGAGGTGAAGAAGTGCCTGCTGTGACGGTGCCTTTGGCGTCGAAAGCAGGGCGTAGTCCTGCTAGAGTCTCTGCACTTGTGTCTGGACGAATGCACCCATCAGAATCTACAACCCCACCCTTAGTTTCGATTGGGATAATCTCCTCGGAGAAGTTGCCTGCTTCCCGTGCTCCTGTTGCACGTGAATGACTCTCGACGGCAAATGCTTCCTGTGTGGAGCGGTCGATTCCATATTTTACTGCCAAATTTTCGGCTGTAACTCCCATTGATGTGAATGCCTCTGGAGCATCATTACTGAGTTTTGGATTAGGCATTGGATTGAAGCCTGTCATTGGAATTCTAGACATTGATTCAATTCCTCCTGCGATGAAAGCATCTCCTGCACCCATCGCAACACGCCCTGCAGCATCGTGAATCGCTTGCATACTGGAGCCACAGAATCGATTGATAGTAACTCCTGGAACTGTTTCGGGTAATTTGGTTAGGAAAGTAATCATTCTTGCTAAATTGAAGCCTTGCTCCCCCTCTGGGAAGGCTGTTCCAACAATTAGATCTTCAATTAATGCAGGATCTAAATCCAATTTTTGGAGTAGCCCGTCAACAACAGTAGCTGCTATGTCATCAGGGCGTGTTCTGGCGAGAGAGCCTTTTCGGGCGGGTGTGAAGGGCGAGCGAGCGTATCCTGCGATTACCGTCATACAGTCAACCAACACTCGGTGCAATAATTAAACCGTAGGGTGAAAAAATGTACAACGGCTTCCATTTTGCGCAATTAGTGCTTCAAATTACACCGCCGCTATGACCCGTTTTCACAAAAAAAGGAAGAAATTAGTTAATTTTCCCTTTTCCATACAGAACGATACCTGACTACCTCTGGTTCATCGTGAGAAAGATTACCTTTGACAAAGTCAACTTGATTTAAATCCGAGCCTATTGAGTTGATGAACTGTCGAGTAAGTGGCCAAGGTGGGCCTTCAAAATCCTCCTCATTTTCATTTAATCGGCCGATGCAAACTAGATGACCAGTTGGTGTGAGTAAGGGGGCCAAGTTTGGCGCGGCAAGAAGACGAAGTGGTTCAGGCATTGCCTGTAGAATGTGCACTTCAACAACTAGGTCAAATAATTCCTTCCAGTGTTCAGGTAGTGAAAGAAGATCTGCAGTTTGCCAATCAATATCCTCTGTTGGATGATTTTCTTTGGCCCACTGGACAGCAGAAGAGGAAATATCGAATGCTGTCACATCCCAACCCTGCCGCGACAGATATGCTGCGTCTTCCCCAAGGCCACACCCGACAACTAATGCTCGTCCTCGAGATTTGATGCTGAAACTCCATTCAACAAGGAAACGGTGTGGTGCACCATCTGACCAGGGAATCCAATATTCATCCCCGTTGGCTGTTGCATAAAGTGTCTCAAACCAAGACAAAGAGTCGCCATCGGCTTCGTCTCTGATTCGCTGAGTGTTTTGCCTAACCTCGTCCATGAAGTTCGACACTACCTGTGAGATATTAGCGCATCTACTATTCAGTAACGAGTTCGGCGCTTGCGTTGTCGACGATTTCGATTGTTACCGGAGTGGCCACTATTGCGTTCACCGCTCGACTTTCCTTTCGAGTTCCCTCTAGAACGGTTACCTTTGGATTTGCCTTTCGAATGCCCAAAGAACGGTTGACCTTTGGAATTGTCATTTCGCACCTGTCGTTGCCCTCGGCCCCGATTTTGCTGCTTCTTTGGGGCCTTATCGCCCTTACGTGATTTGGCCTTATCGGAATGGAATGGGTGATCTGTATCTACATGGATACCTCGACGAATTATTTTCTCAATACGGCGTAGATATTCGCCTTCATTCTCGTCGCAGAAGGCAATCGCGATGCCTCCCTGTCCTGCACGTCCCGTACGTCCAATACGATGCACATAGACCTCAGGTTCGTTGGGTAAATCCAAATTAATGACATGACTGATGTCTGATACATCTATTCCGCGACTAGCCACATCTGTGGCGACTAGAACCTTTAGGGTGCCTTTGCGGAATTGGGCAAGAGCTTTCTCACGTGCGCCTTGACTCTTGTTTCCATGAATGGCGAGGGCTTTGATTCCATCTTGTCCAAGTTGCTTGACAATACGGTTGCAACCATGTTTGGTGCGACTGAAAACGAGTACCTTCTCGGGTTTTTCCTCGTTAATAATATGAGTCAAAAGTCCTCTTTTGTCGCTCTTCATAACGAACATCAATGATTGTTTGATTGCCTCGACTGTAGTTGATTCGGGTGTGATTGATACACTTACTGGATTATGGAGCATGTCACGAGACAATTCAACGATTGAGTGTGGCATGGTGGCACTAAACAACAGACTTTGACGATTTTCTGGAATCTGTGCGAGAATCTTTCGGATGTCTCGGATGAAACCCATATCAAGCATACGGTCTGCTTCATCGAGAACTAGAAATTGCACATGAGACAAGTCGACGCGCCCTTGTGAAATGAGATCGAGTAACCGACCAGGGGTGGCAACTAGAATATCGACACCTCGACGCAAAATCTTCACCTGAGGTTTTTGTGATACACCACCGAACATAACCATAGAACGAATGTCAAGGTGTTGAGCATATTGCTGGATATTGTCATGAATCTGAGCTGCCAATTCACGTGTTGGGCATAGCATCAGAGTACGGATACGACGTGGGCTGGACCACGGATCATTAGCCATAGCATCGAGAATTGGTAGTGAAAAGGCTGCGGTCTTTCCTGTGCCTGTCTGAGCACAACCGAGCATGTCGTGTCCTTCAATAAGAGAGGGAATGGCTTCAGCCTGAATTGGAGTTGGGGTGACATAACCAATTTTGTCGAGCGCGTCCAACAAGGGTTGGCATAGGTTCAGAGAAGCAAAATCCATCTAAATCACTCACATATGTGTGATAATAGCAGCGCCGAACTCGCTACACTTGAGTAGGGTGGCATCATCCATTTGGCGCTCAAAGTCATAGGTCACTGTCTTCGCAGAAATCGCTCCTTCCATGCCCTTGACGATTAGATCTGCCGCCTCGAGCCAGCCCATATGACGTAGCATCATCTCTGCCGAGAGAATTAGGCTGCCTGGGTTTACCTTGTCCTGTCCTGTATACTTAGGAGCGGTTCCGTGTGTTGCTTCAAAGATCGCAATCCCAGTATCGTAGTTGATGTTAGCACCCGGTGCTATGCCAATACCTCCCACTTGAGCGGCAAGTGCATCTGAGATGTAATCCCCATTGAGATTCATGGTTGTCAACACACCATACTCGCGTGGACGGGTGAGAACTTGCTGTAGCATCGCGTCTGCAATGACATCTTTGATGGTAATTGTAGTGCCTGTGTTTGGATTGGTTAAGGTGCACCAAGGCCCCCCGTCTAGCAACTCTGCTCCAAATTCATCTTGAGCTAATTGATAGCCCCAATCTCTGAAGCCGCCTTCTGTAAATTTCATGATATTGCCCTTGTGAACTAGAGTTACACTATCCTTGTCATTATCAATAGCATACTGAATAGCCGCTCGAACAATTCGTGCTGTTCCTTCACTAGATATTGGTTTGATTCCTATTCCACTAGTATCAGGAAATCGAATCTTGGAAACACCCATCTCATTTTGAAGGAAATCTATGACCTTGCGAACCTCAGGACTACCTGATTCCCACTCAATTCCCGCGTAAACATCTTCGCTGTTCTCTCGGAAAATAATCATGTCAACGGCACCCGGATCTTTCACTGGACTTGGGGTGCCAGAATACCAACGTACTGGCCGTACACAGGCGAATAGGTCGAGTTGTTGACGGAGTGCAACATTGAGTGATCTAATTCCTCCTCCAACGGGAGTCGTCAAAGGACCCTTGATTGATACAAGGCCTGTTCGCATTGCATCTAGAGTCTCACTAGGAAGCCATTCGCCGGTTGCGTCAAAGGCTTTCTGACCAGCTAGCACCTCACTCCAATGTATACTACGACTGTTTCCGTATGCGCAATCCACTGCAGCATCGACTACTTTCATCATTACAGGAGTTATGTCGATGCCTATTCCATCGCCTTCGATGTAATGGATTATGGGGTGGGATGGGACGTTTAGGCATCCTTCCCGCATCGTAATTGCCGCGCCTCCACTCATGTCTCTCAGACTGGCGGCTGGCCCGACATTGATGAAGCCAACCCTTGAAGAGACCCCACTACTTGGAAGGGATATGAAGGGGGAAGTCACTTGGACGGGGGCTGGTGGTTACATCGGAACAACAGGTGGAGGGAAGAGCTTCAACATCTATGGCGAGGATTCGCCAAGTCCTACTGAGATGCTCATTCACGCTCATGCCGCCTGCTCACTAATCGATGTAGTCGGCGGCTTGAAAGAGAGAGTGGATAATGTTGAATTTGCTACTATTGAGATAGAAGTCGAAATGGCTGAAGATTATCCTAAAGTAATTACATCGATTCATATGAAGTATATCATAAAAGGAGATATTCCTGAAGTGTTAGTTCGACGATTGATTGAAGGCAGTCACGAAAAATATTGTAGGGTTGGGATAATGATTACTCGGTCAGGAGCATCTCTAGATTGGGAATTAGAAATGCTATCTTAATCTGGGGAAAAATATCATTAGAGCAAATCCTGATATGTTAGTTTCTCAAAGCAAATCCTCCTCTAAGGAGGGTGAGTTATACTGAATCATTAAACACCCTCTCTGAGCACAACCAAACCCTTCGCGCAAGGGAAGCTTCAGAATTGAGCCGGAGAATTATAGGAGAGGGGGTTATGCAGACGAGATCAGAAGAAGAATCCATAGAAGAAATTGGAGAGGCTGAGAAAGGTCTCGTCATTGAACGTAGATTCACAACTGCAGGGTCAGACCCTTTCGAACAATTCGATTGGATTGAGATGAGTGTAGAAATCCGAAACCCCGACGGGAGTCTTGCTCATGAAATCCAAGGCGTGCAACTTCCATCTGGTTTTGCTGGTGTTCCTGGTAAAATTTGCGCTCAAAAATATTTGAGAAAAGCAGGTGTTCCTGCTGCTCTACGTAAGGTGCCGGAAGATGGCGTTCCTGTATGGCTCCAGAAGAGTGAGCCCGATCACGAGAAACTTCAGAGTCTTGATGCCGAGAGTAGATTCGTTGGTGAAAGTGATGGACGGGAATTATTCCGCCGCCTTGCTGGGACTTGGACATACTGGGGGTACAAACATGGATACTTCGCTAGTGAGGCTGATACGCGGGCATTCTATGATGAGATGTGTTATCTAATCGCAAGCCAGCGTTCTGCTCCAAATAGTCCTCAGTGGTTCAATACTGGATTGAATTGGGCTTATGGAATCGAAGGTCCTGCTCAAGGACACCACTACGTTGATCCACTAACTGGAGAAGTGAAATTATCGGAGGATGCCTACACACACCCTCAACCTCACGCTTGCTTTATCCAATCCGTAAGCGACTCACTTGTGGGTGGGAATGAATCAATCATGGGGCTTTGGAATAGAGAGGCTTTGTTGTTCAAGTACGGTTCAGGAACCGGATCAAACTTCTCAAGGATTCGAGGAGCCGGGGAACCACTCTCAGGAGGCGGGACTTCCAGTGGTTTGCTCTCGTTCCTAAAGATAGGTGACCGAGCGGCTGGTGCGATAAAATCCGGAGGCACCACTCGTCGAGCTGCGAAGATGGTTACTCTAGATTTAGACCATCCCGACATCGAAGAATACATTGATTGGAAACTTACTGAAGAAGAAAAAGTTTCAGCTCTCGTCATAGGTTCTAATATTCTACAAAAGCATTCAGATGCAATAATGGAAGCCATTTGGTCTTTTGATGAGGATAATGGAAGACTTGACCCAAATACAAATGGCTCTTTGAAGATGGCCATGGTGAAGGCTGTTCGTGACAGTATACCTCAACCTCATATCAAACGAATTCTTGATCTCGCAGGTCAAGGTTGGAAGGGTTTAGAGTTTGAAGTATTAGATACTGATTGGCAAGGAGAGGGATATGCAACTGTGTCAGGTCAGAATAGTAACAACTCTGTTCGCGTACCAAACTCATTCATGGATGCCCTGAGAGATAACGGCGAATGGAATCTATATTTCAGAACCGAATTAGATAAGGCGGCAAATGCAGGTAGAGATCCTGTCCCAAGCCGCTCAATGCCCGCTGCAGATTTGTGGAATAAGGTTGCATATACCGCTTGGGCATGTGCAGATCCAGGAGTTCAATTTGATACAACCATCAACGAATGGCACACATGCCCAGAAGGTGGTAGAATCAATGGCTCAAATCCATGTAGCGAATACATGTTCCTCGATGATACTGCTTGTAATCTAGCAAGCATTAACCTACTACATTACTACGACAAATCCACTCAAACATTCAATGTAGATGATTTCAGGCACTCAGTCAGACTCTGGACTACAACACTTGAGATTAGCGTACTGATGGCTCAATTCCCATCCTCGGAGATTGCTCGAAAATCCTACGAATACAGAACTCTTGGTCTTGGATTCTGCAATCTTGGTTCGATGCTAATGCATATGGGGATTCCTTATGATGATGAGCGAGGTTACGCAATATGTGGCGCAGTTACTTCGATAATGTGTGGGGAATCTTACGCAACAAGTGCAGAAATGGCATCAATTCTGGGAACCTTTCCCGACTATGAATCAAACTCCGAACATATGTTACGGGTGATGAGAAATCATCGCCGAGCAGCATATGATGCCCCTGCTGATGAGTACGAAGGATTGAGTGTTGCCCCAATGGGCATCAATTCTAAGAAGTGTCCAAAGGATCTCCTTGAGGCTGCACGAAATTCCTGGGATAGAGCGTTGCGAGAAGGTGAAGAGCATGGGTTCCGAAATGCCCAAACAACCGTTATTGCTCCAACCGGCACTATTGGCCTAGTCATGGGAGCAGACACAACAGGAGTTGAACCTCAATTCTCATTAGTACAGTACAAACAACTGGCAGGAGGGGGGTCGCTAAGAATTATCAATCATGGAGTGCCAAATGCCCTCACTAGACTTGGTTATTCAGCAAAGCAGACTGAAGCAATTCAAGAATATATAATGGGTACTGCTTCACTGAAAAACTGCCTCACAGTTTCTTCTATGGCTTTGAAAGAGAAGGGGTTCGATAAGGCAACCATAAAGAAGATAGAGAGTAGTTTCCCTGATGTTTTCGATATTCGGTCGGCTTTCGCTCCATCTATTCTCGGTCAAGAATTCTGTACCGAATCTCTAAGGATGTCTGAGGCACAGTACAATGATGCCTTCTTTGACGTTCTTGGTCATCTTGGATTCACCGCTTCACAAATTGACGAGGCGAATGACCATGTCTTTGGATATGGAACGATTGAGGGTGCTCCCGGACTCAAAGATGAACACTTGGCAGTCTTTGATTGTGCAACGCCTTGTGGCAAATACGGAAAGAGATCAATCGAATGGAAGGCCCACGTGCTAATGATGGCTGCAGCTCAGCCATTTATCTCAGGAGCAATTTCAAAGACAATAAATATGCCAGCAGATGCGACTATTGATGATATTCGCAAGGCATATGAATTGAGCCATGAAACAATGAACAAAGCATGTGCGGTCTATCGAGACGGTTCCAAATTATCTCAACCACTGATGAATCAACTAGTTGATGCTAGTACATTGACAGATGAAGAAGAAGATGAAGCCGTAACTATTGTTCACAAAATGGTAGAAGAAACTGCTCAAGCTCTGCCTGTTCCTGCACCAGCAGCACAAGTTCTAGCAGAGCAGTTTGTGCACAACTATATTGCAACTCGCCGGCCTTTACCTGATGTTCGCTCATCTAGTACTATGAAGGCTAGAGTTGGTGGTCACACCGTCTACCTTTCTTCTAGTACATATGATGATGAAAGACTTGGAGAAATTATGATTACAACATCAAAAGAGGGTGCTGCGTGGAGATCCCTACTGAACCAATTCGCAATTGCAGTATCTATTGGTTTGCAATATGGAGTGCCTCTCGATGCCTTTGTCAAATCCTTCACTTTCCAAAAATTCGACCCCAGTGGCATGGTTACAGGAGGAAGTGGGCGTGTGAAAATGGCAACATCAATTGTGGACTATATCTTCCGAGAATTAGCAATTCAGCATCTAGATCGAGATGACCTAGCACACGTATCAGCAGAGGATCTTGTGACTACCTCAATCAGTCGTCCAGAAGCTACTGACGATGGTATCATGCGAGTCCAAGGCAATCGTCGTGATGTTCAACTGACTCTCGCTGCAGTGACTCCTTCTGAAGACGGCGATACAAGAACTCGAAGATTGGCTCGAGAGCGTGGTTTTACTGGAGACATCTGTGATGATTGTGGAAGTAGTCAGATGGTCCGAAATGGAACCTGCTTGAAATGCAATTCTTGTGGAGCCACTACGGGTTGCTCTTGATTAACTCAGAAATTTACTTAGTTCGGGGTTGCGGATTTCAATCCATTGAAGTAGTTCCGAATTTGCTTTTGAATCCGCTATTGCAATATCTGAACAGGTTTTCATAAAGTAATCATGATTCACGCGATATTGCTCAACAATCAAATTAGCAACTCTTGAACGACCAATCTCTGAAGAATTTATCCAAGCCTTTACGAGAAGTGAATGAGGGTCATCAGGATTCTGAGAAAGATAATCTCTGAGGCCTGATTCGACAATTCTTTGAATGGCCTTTTGATTTTCTGATCCAAGGACCATGGAAGCACGTGGTATAAAATCCTCCCCTGAAGAGCGAGAAAGCCCTCCTACATAGGTCGCAGTCAAAGCGACTACTGAAGAATCCGTATCTTCAAGAAGTCTGTCGGCTAGAGAAAGAGCAAAAGCAGGGTATTCAGCAGCAATTCGCGAAAGAGATTCGGCTACTCTGCGGCGTGCTTGAGAGTCGCTGTGTTCAGAACAGGCCACAAGGATATCTTTTGCTTCAGCCGAAATATTAGGCAATAACTGCAGGGCTGCACTAACATAAATTGGCGCTGATTCAGAATTTGCATGGTTTAGTTCCTGTAGTATGCGGTTTGGAATATCTAATACTTGAGAAAGAGGAGGGGAGACGGAGAGATTCTCTACCCAGATTGGGAGCACATTATGTGCTGAAGAATCGCGTAAGGATAGGGTATCAAGAATTGCTGTAACCGCCATCACTCCTGCTGGATGAGGAGGTAATGAAGGAGTGGATGTGCTACTAGGATTCCAAGCCAATTGATGTCGACCAGAAACAGCAGAATAAGGAAGTGAACTTGGAGTAACTGCGTATGCAATAGATTCGATTAGAGGGTAACACTCATTTCGAGCTGTTTCTGAGCCAAAGAGAGCTACACCTGTAACTAAGGATACCCCCAGATACCAACGATCTGTGTCTGGGGAAAATTCATCTAATGCAGAAGTCAGCCAATCACGAGCAATGAGGACTAATACTCTCTCAGATATTTCATCTGCATTTTTCTCGAGCCATCTAGATTCGGCTTCTTCAGAATCTATTGCTCTTTTCACATAATCTGGAAGTTTGATGTCAATAATCTCTGCTAATCTAATCTCAAAGCCTTGACGGTCGACTGTGAAAATCCCCATTGCTTGACGAACTAGAGATTCTGAATCGCTTGGAGGTATG
>JASMAJ010000150.1 GCA_030754395.1 Candidatus Thalassarchaeaceae archaeon
TCGCCTCAGTCAGGGGCCTGCACCCATCAGGCTTCGAAGAGGTCATGGCACACAAGCCAGCGGACCTCGACGGTGTCGATCCTGAGCGCCAGGCCGTACGCATTGGCTCAAGGGTCGGCAACAGGAAGCGGGCCCAGATTCATGACCGAGCCGATGACCTCGGACTCAGGGTGCTTAACAGAAGGCGCTTCGAGCGTAAGGGGGACTTGCAATGATGATTACTAATCAGAAGCGTCTTGCGGCTGAAATTTTCAGTAAGCGAGAGGGACGAAAAGTTGGTGTCCACCGAATTTGGGTTGACCCAAGTCCACAGGCATTAGATGAGGTTGCTAACGCAGTTCAGAAAGAAGACGTTCGTCGTTTGATTGAAGAAGGCATAATCAAGTCAAGGCCCCTAGTGGGTACTAGTCGAAGCCGTGCTCGAAAGGCATCGGCTCAGAAAGCAAAGGGACGCCGAACAGGACATGGTTCTAGGAAGGGTTCTGCAAATGCAAGACATCCTCGAAAGAGCCGATGGATGAGGACTATTCGTGCTCAGAGAAAGGAATTGAAGTCGATGCGTGAAAGCGAATCAATTACTGCATCGGAATATCGTTACTATTACAGGAAGGCTAAGGGTGGTTCATATCGTTCAGTCTCTCACATGCGATCTAATATGGAGATCGATGGAATTGAGCTCGGAGGTGAGCAATAATGGCACATGGTAAAAATCAGAGATTGCGATACAAGCGTCGCCGTAATGGAGAGACCGACTACCGTCGTAGAATGAGAATGCTCCGAGGTGGCTCTGTTAGAGCAGTAGTTCGTGTATCGAATACTCAGACAATTTGTCAACTTGTAGACTATCAATCTGGAGGTGACGAGATTCTCGTCTCAATCGATGGACGAACTCTAGTTGACAAATATAAATGGCCCATGGATGCATCTCGAAAGTCAGTTCCAGCTAGTTACTTGACTGGATTTGCTATGGGTAAGGCTGCTCTGGCAGCAGGTCATAATGAAGCAGTTCTCGACATAGGTTTGGCAGCATCTTCATCCGGAAATCGCGCTTTTTCCGCTCTCAAAGGAATGGTCGACGCAGGACTAGAAATTCCACACGGAGAGGATGTTCTACCTGGTGATAACCGCGTCTCAGGAGCACATATTGATGAATCGATTGCAAAAGCAGTCGAGTCTACTAAGAAGGCAATTGAGGGGGCTAAAGCATGAGTGAAGAAGAAACTGATATTGTTGAGGCCGCTCCGGCAATCGCCCCCGGTCTTGCTCTTGCCCTAGCGCAGGAAGAAGAGGGTGGAGATCAGCGCCGAAGGCGTGGTCCAGATCCTCTTGCTGCCCTTAGATCGTGGCAACCTAGAACTCGGCTCGGCCGAATGGTTGCCAATGGCGAAATTCTGACATACGAGGCTGCATTAGCAACAGGACTGCCAATTCGAGAGGTCGAAATTGTAGATGCTTTGATTCCTAATCTAGCTGATGATGTTCTTGCAGTTAACATGATTCAGCGAATGACTGACTCTGGTCGTCGTGTTCGATTCAATGTTCTTTGTGTTGTTGGAAATAGTGATGGATATGTCGGCCTTGCAATCTGTAAGGGTAAGGAAGTTGCTAGTACAATTCGAAAGGCTATTGACAAGGCCAAGTTAAATCTAATTCCCGTAATGCGTGGAAATGGATCATGGGAATCTGGTGGTGGCCCTGGAACTAGCGTTCCTCTGAAGATCACAGGCCGCTCAGGTTCAACTCGGGTTACTTTGATGCCGGCTCCTGCAGGTAAGGGGCTCGTAATTGGCGACTATGGTCGTCGTGTACTTACACTTGCTGGAATTACTGATGTTTGGAGTCGTTCCGCCGGACAAACTCGAACTACAATCAATTTTGCAAAGGCTACATACAATGCTCTTGTTGAATTAAATAAAACTCGAATCGTAGATGCAGATAGAGATCGACTATTCATCACTAGTGGGAGGGGTGAACAATGACTTTCTTGGTAGTACGTGTAAGAAGTGACCGTGGTGTCGAAAGAAGAATTCGTGATACAATGGCTATGCTTAACTTAACACGTGTCAATCATGCAACAATCATCCCAGAAAATGCAACATATTCAGGAATGCTTCAGAAGTCCAAAGACTTCGTCACATGGGGTGTTGTTGATGCTGAAACAATTGAGAATCTATTGAAGACACGCGGCCGTCTTGTTGGTGATAAACCAGTTGATGATGCTGCAATTAAGTCAGGTTCTGAATTCAAGACGGTCAAAGCCTTCGCTAAGGCACTAGCCAATGGTGAGGCTACAATGAAGTCTGTGGACGGGCTAAAGCCAGTCCTGCGTCTTCATCCTCCTCGTGGCTCAAAGGGCTGGGGCGGAATAAAGCGAGCATACACTGTTGGTGGAGCTCTTGGATATCGAGGCGAGGACATTAGTGCTCTCGCTGAGAGGATGATTTGAGGTGAGATGAATGGTATCACGAACTAACAAATTCCGTGGACGCAGTAGGTATCACGGTCGTGGAAAGAAGGCAGGCCGTGGTGCTGGACTGCGAGGCGGCCGAGGAAATGCTGGAATCAACAAGCATCGCTTGATGACTCGTCTCAAGTATATGCCAGGTCACTGGGGTATGCACGGATTCAATCGACACCCAAGTCTTCGCAAAGTCAATATTAGTATCAATCTCAAAGAAGTTTGCCAAATCGCTGAAGGCGATGCGATCAATCTGAGTGAGATGGGATACGACAAACTGCTAGGTAGTGGTCGAATAGAGAAGGCTCTGAAAATAACTGTTGCATCTGCTAGTGCACGTGCAATTGAGAAGGTCCAAGCAGCTGGTGGCTCAGTCATTCTAGAAGATGGCGATGAAGAGTGGGAAGAGGAATAATCCGTTCAAGATTCAAAAATCAAGGAGGTGAGTAAGTGGTTGACAGAAATCCATCTGTAATCGGAATCTCCGCAATGTCTCTAATTTACTGGGGCGCTCTAATTTGGTGGCTCAAGGATCCTCTTCAGACTGCAGATAGCATTTGGGCTCTGACAGCGGCAAAGGCAAAGGC
>JASMAJ010000151.1 GCA_030754395.1 Candidatus Thalassarchaeaceae archaeon
GAGCGCTCTTTTGGAGTGCCAGATAAGTGGGTTCGTACAACATGTGCCTTCTGTGGCGTAGGGTGTCAATTTGATGCTGGGACTAAAGGTGGAAAATTAGTCACAATGAAAGCAGCCGCTGATTCACCTGTTAATCAAGGACATTCTTGTGTCAAGGGCAGATTTGCATCTGCTTATGTACATCATTCAGAAAGACTAACAACTCCAATGCTCAGGGAATCTACCGAAGATGAATTTCGGGAGGTCAGTTGGGATGAGGCCTACTCTTTCATGGCCAAAAGATTACAATCTACGAAAGATCAACACGGTCCAGATTCAATTGGTATTATTACCTCTTCACGTTCAACTAATGAACTCAATTACCTAGGTTCGAAATTTATGAGAGCAGTAATAGGCACTAACAATGTAGATAATTGTGCTCGAGTTTGTCATTCTGCAACAGTAAAAGGAATGATGACAGTATTTGGTGCTGGTGCTGGGACTAACAGTCTTGGCGATATTGATGTTACAGATCTTTTACTGGCTTCTGGATGTAATCCAATACACGGCCATCCAGTCACAGGTTCACGAATTGGAAGAGCTCGTAAACGCGGAATGGGATTGATTGTTGCCGACCCTAAGGATACAGAATTAGCAAAAATGGCTGATATTCACTTACAATTAAGACCGGGTACAAATGTTGCTTTGTTCCAAGGTATAGCACATGTAATTATCCGAGATCAATTACAAGCGAGTGATGAGTGGATGGCTAATAGAACAGAAAATCTTGAACCATTCAAAGCAATGGTTGCAGAGATGACGCCACAAGCATGTGAGAAAATAACGACAGTATCAGCTGAATTAATTGAAAAGGCAGCCAGACTCTATGCGACTGCACCGGCTGCAATGTCTGTACATGGACTTGGTATGACTGAGCATAGCCACGGTTCTGAGGGTGTAATGTCACTCTCAAGTCTGGCATTACTGACGGGCAATGTGGGTCGTCCTGGAACTGGAATTAATCCACTCCGGGGGCAAAATAATGTGCAGGGTTCATGTGACATGGGGGCCCTTCCAAATGTTTTCACAAATTATCAATCAGTTACTGATGATAATGTCAGAAAAGCCTACGAAAAGTCTTGGGGTGTTTCATTATCACCAACTCCTGGGATGACATATCCTGTGATGCTCGATAAGGTGTTTGAAGGTGCTTTCCGAGCCTTGTACATGATTGGTTCAGACATTGCCCACACAGATCCTGATAATACAAGTGTACAACGAGCTCTCTCTAATCTCGATTTATTAGTGGTGCAAGATATTTTCATGTCTGAATCAGCCAAGTATGCTCATGTTGTACTTCCCGCAGCATCGTTCCTTGAATCCGATGGCACCTATACTAATGGTGAGAGGCGAGTACAAAGAATACGTAAGGCAATTGATGCACCAGGTGTAGCAAAACAAGATTGGATTATTGTTGCAGAACTAGCCGAAGCGATGGGCCACCCGATAATATACTCTGATAATGTATCTGATGTGTGGGATGAATTAGCCTCACTAACACCCAATTTTACTGGTATTTCTTATGATCGTTTAGAATCCCCCGAAGCTATTCAATGGCCAGTTCCAAATGTTGAACATTCTGGAACTAAAGTGATGCATCAAGAGGTATTCCCTAGAGGTCTAGGTAATTTTTCGGCGCCTGAATACGCAGAACCTAATGAACAGGCATCTGAAGATTACCCCTTCATACTCGTCACAGGCAGAAATCTCTTCCATTACAATGCCGGAACGCAGACTAGAAGAACTGATTTGCTCCAATTCAGGCCAACTGATATCCTAGAAATGCACCCTGAAGATGCTAGTCGGATGGGTATTGTTGAAGGCCAAGAGGTCTATCTATCAAGCCCGCGGGACAAAGTTAAGATGAAAATTAATTTGACAAATGATGTTAGAATTGGTAACTTATTCACAACTTTCCATTTCCCTGAAGTTGCGGTGAACTCTGTTCTCAGTGCTTCTTCAGATGGTTATACGAAGTGTCCAGAATACAAGGTCCAAGCAGTTGCAATACTACCCTGTTAATGTCTAAACACCATCAATTATTGAGTTTGGCATAACGCTTCAACTTCTTCTGTTGCTCCTTTTGTAGAATTTTGCATCTACGAATTTGCTCTTTTGCCATCTTTGATTGATCACCTATAAGGGGACTGACACGCTTTGAAGACATTCCCTGTTCGAAACACTTGATGCCATCATCATATCTCTCAACTTCGGCATAAGCTGTACCCATATTGTAGAGAGTTGCTCCAGTAACACCAGTGGGATTGACCTGCATCGCTTTGTGGTAAGCCTCAATACATTCACTGAACTTCTTAAGGTAGTAAAATGTATTACCTCTAGCGTTAAGAATCCGAACAATCATTTCATCATCATCAACAAAAGTGGGAAGGGCTCGGTCAAAACAGGATAGTGCTTCATCATATTTTTCATCAGCGAGTAGGGCCAATCCTTTGTTGTACCATTGTACATCTTGGTTAGCAATTGAACTACTGTCTATTTTCCCGGTCCCAATTATAGGTGATTGAGATTCATTTTGTGCTTGAGTGTCAAGGGCTACCTTTGCCAAATCAACTTCAGGCGAAGGTTCTGCTTGTGGAGTGGATTCAGGTTCAGGGACATTATCAAGAGTAGCTTCTGCAGCAACAATTTCAGCCGGGGCAGGAGAACTTTCCACAGCGCTTTCTTCAGACTCTTGTACGGTAGGTTCGCTAATATCTGCCCATGGATCATCCCCCCAAGGGTCATCTTCAACAACTTCCGTCTCAGGCTCAGACTCAGATCCCTCATCAACTTCAACAGTTTCAGGCTCTGGTTCAACAGCAACCTCTTCAGGCTCAGGTGAAATGCTTGTAAGAGAAACATTAGCTTCAGAAGTTGAAAGACTTTCACCGGATAATGAGGTAATCTTCTGTCTGCATTTGTCAGCAGTTGTTTGGTCTCCAGCAGCAACGAAGGTTTTCATCATCCCCTTCCACAAATCAGAGTTATCAC
>JASMAJ010000152.1 GCA_030754395.1 Candidatus Thalassarchaeaceae archaeon
CTTGAAAATTTTTCAAACCGACGAAAGTCCCGGTGCTGCTGCGCATATTGCAAGAGGACTGAACTCAATTGGCATGAATGTAAATTTCCACACTTTTGTTGGTGATGATAGGGAGGGCGAAGTAATTCAAAACAAATTATCTCAGGATGGTATTTCTACTACTGGGATTGAAATTATCCGTAATCGTCTTACTTTAGTTAAAATTCGTTTTTTTGGTAGCCGAGAGAGTTTACTTGATGACAGCCAGATTTTACTTCAAGCCGATAGAGGCCCAATTGACCAAATCAATCCTTCAGTTAGTCACTCTCTCGTTGAAAATGCTATGAAAAATTTAGACAACAGTTGTGCACTTGTAATCTCTGATTATGATAAGGGGGCGGTCACGGTAAATGGTTCGTCTGAATTGATAAAGAAGGCAAAAAATCTAAACATTCCAGTTATTATTGATCCTAAATTAACTGGATTAGAAAGAAGTCGTGGTGCAACTGTAGTTCTAGTTGAATTGAGGGGCATGGAACTCATGCGTAGAAGATTGGAGAGTGATGATACAAACACTGCGGCTCAGAAATTAATCAATACGTATTCCTGGGACGCTCTTATTGTTTTAGGTGGAGTAAATGGAATTACTCTGTACCAATCAGATGGTGAGATAGTTCACTATGATTGTCAGGCATCAGCTCCCAAACAACAGATTGGACTTCATGATGCTGCTGCTACAGCGTTGGCTGTAGCTCTTGGACAGGGTCACGACATGATTGATGCTGCTTTACTCGCATCTGCAGCATGTGATTGTATTCTTACCGCTGAGGCAAGTCAAGAATTTCTAGATAGGGATACGCTAGGTACGTGGTTAGATGAACTTTCATGGCAATCACGAATATCTGCTAGATAATTGAACGAGTTCCCATGAGGTTCAATACTGGCTAACTTTTCGAAGGTACGTTGAATCCTACCCGAATACTTGTTATTCTCTTATTATCGGCGAACTTATTGGTTTGCTGTAATAGTGTAAATGCCGATGTAGGTATAACCAATGATCCTACAGTAATTAGCATAGATGTAGAAAATGGTGTTGTTTCTGGTAGTTCCATATTATTCAGTGGAATTATCGAGGATGAGATTTTTCCTTCTGAGGTTTACTGGAGGGCTGCAAAGAATGGAATAGAGTTCGATGGTGGTGATTTGGAATCTGAACTTGTAGAGATTAATAGCACAAGTAATAGATTACAATGGGCTTGGGAATTTGAATTGTCATACCATGCAACTGGAGAATGCTCCTGTTATGTGTCTGTGAATGTGCAAGACGCTGAAGGAGAAATAATACGCGAATTTCGTGTGGTTTTTATGATTCAATCAACTTCTGATACTAATCTTATGGGTTTGTTAATTCATGATCCTCCTTCTGGTCAATATCAAACTGAAATTGTTCCTGTATCTGGTTGGGCCGGTGTATATATTGGTGGTGCGTTTCATGATGTTGAACTTTCAGTCAAACAATCACTCTCCAACCATTATTCCGCTTCAACAATTTTTCCATATGAATCTGAAGATGCGTTATTGAGCTCTTCACTTCATTTCGGAAGTGGCGATTTTTCAATTAATGAGTCTATAATTCAGAATTTAGATGGATGGTATAGAATGGAAGTAACTTTATTGAATGGAATGAATACAATATCTCATTCATTTTCTATTAAAGTGAATAATGAACCTCCTGTAATTAAAATTCAAGGTATGGAATATGTTGAAGAGTCTAATGAATTGTATGTTTTTGATGCATCAGATACCGAAGACCCCTACTGGGGAAAAGAAGAATTATATTTTGTCTGGACACTACGTAGACCATCCCATTCAGGGACAGTTCCTATTGATGTTCAAATGGGAATTGATATGAATAAATACACAATTAGTGGTGCAATTAGTGGAAATTACACATTATCTCTAACTGTTTTTGATAAAGGCGGCCAATCCTCTTCACGAGTTTCATCATTTAGTATAGAGAATCTACCCCCTTCAGTTACATTGTCTATTAATGGGGAAAATGTAACGGATGGACAAGTAGTAAAATTAAGTGATAGTGCAAGTGCAATGCTTGAAGCATCCGCACTTGATACCGATAATGATGTTGGGGAATTGAGGTGTATTTGGTTGTTCGATAATTTACCCTTATATGAGGGATGTAATCGTAATTTTGATTGGCCCGATGAATCCAAACAAAGAGGAATATTGACTATTGAAATTATAGATGATGATGGTGAGACGACATCTGTGGGCGTGGAGTTAATTCATCCTGATGCTGTAGATCCTCTGCCAATAGCATTGATTGGATTTGTGATCTCATCTTTAGTTCTCATTTATTCTGTATTTAGAAGAGTAAGGTTAAATGACGAACCAAAAATTCCTAAGTGGAAGGCATAATTAGACAATTCTTGTTCCCACAGCCTCAAAAATACTCATCATACCGTAGGGTCGTGAGTGACACTACCTTGCCTTTTGATACGGCTGAGTACTGTGAGCGTCAGTCCCGTTTCCTTGAGCAAGTACCCAAAGATCAACTAGTCCTTATTCCAACTAATCCAGTAATGATTCGTTCAAGAGATACTACTTTTCCTTTCCGTGCAAATTCGTACATGCTCTATTTGTGTGGGTGGAGCGAGCCTACAGGTCTATGGATGTCTTATCATAATGGAGAAAAATGGGTTAGTTCTTTGTTTGTTCAACCTAGAGATACTAAAAAAGAAATTTGGGAAGGCAGAATTATCGGTGTTGAACAAGCAGCATCTGAATGGCCAGTGGATGAGTCCGATTCTATTGAAAATTTGAGTGACTCCATTAAATCCCGTCTTGCTGAATGCAATGGAGTGTATTATATCTCTAATTTGAATTCAGTTGTTGATGAACTTGTTCTAGATTCCGGAAATCAAAATACAGACCCTAGGCCTATTTTAGATAAGATGAGGAGAATTAAGTCATCTAAGGAAATTGAGTTTATGTTGGAATCGGCAAAAATAGCATCTTCAGCTCACATCGAAG
>JASMAJ010000153.1 GCA_030754395.1 Candidatus Thalassarchaeaceae archaeon
TCTGGGATTAAATTGTGCTCGACTATATTCCCTCCGTCAAGGCTAACTCCTAGGTAGTTATCTGGACCTGCAAAGAGTATAATTGATGCAGAAACAACTTCAATAGTTTTCAAATTTTCATTAAGAGAAGTATTGTATCCCTCAGACTCGATTTCTACTAAGTTCCAATTCTGTGCACTAGTTGTAGTAGATGATAGAATTTGGCCATCGCTTGAAATCGCATACAATCGGTATTGGTTATAGTAGCCTACTGAGATTAAGTTTGCATCATTAGATCCAGTTGGTGCTTCTCTATAGTTCCAACTTATACCTCCATTAGTTGTGAATAGGAGTGTCCCATTTTCTCCACAAGCGATACCGTTGTTCTCATCAAGGAATGATATATCGTTGAGATTTTCTGTAAATTGAGTTTCTATCTCCTGCCAATTCGAGGCGGAGTATCTCCAAATCGCTCCATCTGCACCGACTAGGATTAGGCTATTTTGTCCAATCAAAACTAAGTCAACCATTCCTTCACTCGGAGTGCCAATATTTGTCCAATCTGCATCTAAACCTTGTTTCATTAGCACTGAGCCGGTTGAATCTAGTACTGCCATGGAATCATAAGCGGAATCTGCAGAAATTAAATCAGCCGTAGTATCTGAGTTCATTGCACTCCAAGTAATGCCCTCATCTGAACTTGATAACATCACACCTCCATCGCCGAATACCCAAGTTTCATTCCCATGAACTGCAGCAGCATTCAGATTACTATCTACACCACTTTCGGCAACATCCCAACCGGTCTCGATGCTTTGTCCAACGGCAGGCGAAATGGCGACCAATAGGAAAACTGAAACTAGTATTCCTACTCTAGTCTTTTCATCTAAAGCCGACCAAGAGAAAATCCTCTCTACACCAACGCGCCTAGAGTTCACGTTTTGCTCAGAAGGAAAGCAGAATATAGACTAACCCGGCGTATTATCTGTATTATTTTCTGAACTCTTCCATTAGTAATGTTCATCGTCGGTTTGTATCGACGATTGAATATGGGCGAGATGATTTACCATGGTAAGGTTAAGCAAGTATGGAGTACGGATGATCCTAATGTTATCGAATTCCGCTATACTGATCAAATTTCTGTCTTTGACCAAATCATCCCTAGCCTAGTGCCTCGAAAGGGTGAGTCATTGAATCGAACCTCATGTCACTGGTTCAAATTGGTTGAAGAAGCAGGAATTTGTGATACACATGTTATTGAGATGAATGCTCCCGATCGTGTATTGGCTAGGCGCTTTGATGTTGTCCGCGAACCTGGTGCAATTTCTCAGGATAGAGAAAATGTCTTTGTCCCTCTTGAGGTGATTTGTAGACACTATCTAGCAGGTAGCGGCTGGCGCCGATACAAGCGAGGAGACGCACCAGCCGAAGAGTTTGGATTTGAATACGGTACTGTTTTGGAAGAGGGTGTAAAATTACCAAAACCATATCTTGAGGTATCGACAAAGTTTGAAAAATTTGATCGTCTACTAGATAGGGATGAAGCGCTAGAAATTTCTAACATAACCGAAGATGAGTTTGATGCGATACTTGATATTGTTGTGAAAGTTGATGAAATAATAAATCAAGAAGCCGCGAAAAGAGGTTTGATTCATGTTGATGGCAAGAAAGAGTTCGCTCTTGGCAAAGATAGAAAGCCAGTTCTTGTAGATTCTTTCGGTACTCTTGATGAAGATAGATGGTGGGATGCAGAGTCCTATGCAAATGGAGAGATAGTACAGTTATCGAAAGAATCTGTCCGCGTTCACTATCTTGGGACTGGGCACCACGCTGAGTTGTATGCAGCCCGCCAATCAGGTACTGAGGACCCCCCTATTCCAGCATTGCCACAGGAGATAATCGAAAAAACGGCTCAACTTTATGCTGATATGTTTGAGCGACTCACCGGTCAGTCATTCTGAAGTGTGTTGAGGTTTGAGGGTCAGTTGTGGGTACTCACGAATACACCAACGACCCTCGAAATTCCGAAGTTTGGATTTCAATTGATGGAGAATTATTCAGACGTCCTGAGGCCAAGGTTTCCGTGATGGATGCAGGTTTCCTTCTAGGGGATGGTGTTTGGGAAGCATTTCGTCTACACAAGGGTATACTCGTTTTTCTCGATGACCACTTAGATCGTCTCTGGCATGCAGCTGAGGTAATCGGATTGGTCATTCCAATTTCACGCAATGAAATGGTAGCGCGCATACGAGGTGTAATAGATATCAACGAAATGTATGACCAAGTCCACATTCGATTAATAGTGACGCGTGGGATGAAGCCGACTCCTTATCAGGCACCTTGGGTTATATCGAGCCCTCCAACCATCGTCATTATTCCAGAGTACAAAAAGGCTAATCCACAGCGTGCAATTGATGGTATCAGTATAGCCACCGTCGATGTCATCCGCGGTCATCAAAATGCACAGGACCCCCGCATAAACAGTCTTTCCAAGCACAACTGTATTGCCGGCTGCCTTGATGCAAGTAGAAAGGGTGCTGATGAAGGTCTAATGCTAGATCCGAATGGTAATGTTGCTACATGTAATTCAACTCACTTTTTCATAGTTAGAAAAGGAGAGGTATGGACCTCTACGGGTGAGTATTGTCTTGATGGAATTACTCGAAGAAAGATAATAGATTTATGCAAGGAAAATAATATTCCTTGTTTTGAGAAGGATTTCACTACAGAGTATGTTCGTACAGCTGACGAGGCATTCGTGACAGGCACATTTGCCGGCTTGACTCCGGTAGTAGAGTATGATGGTGAACTTATGAGTGGCGGGCATCGTGGTCCTATATCCGCGCGCCTGCAGAATCTCTACATCGATTTGATTAGAAGTCAAAGTGGTGGTTGAAATGAATAGCAAAAGAATTGCAATGTGGTCTGGCCCTCGAAACATTTCAACAGCAATGATGTACTCCTTCAACAGTCGTCCAGATACATATTGTTCCGATGAACCCCTATACGCTCACTATCTAGCCAAGACTGGAATTGCTCAC
>JASMAJ010000154.1 GCA_030754395.1 Candidatus Thalassarchaeaceae archaeon
AGATTCATTATGGGCAATTGGAGGGGCTAAAGCCGAGCGTGTCCAACAAGTTAGCATGATGGTGGGTAGCGACAGAATTTCCATTCCTTCAATTGTTGCTGGAAATATTGCTGCTCTCACAGGAATCCGTTCAGCAGCCGCAGGTGTTACTGTTGCACGAGACAGTGACATCATACCATTCGAAGCTATTCGACACTATTCTGAACCAGTTGTTACTGTTGCAGTAGAACCAAAATCAATGAAGGATTTACCAAAGTTCATCGATGCTCTTAGATCATTAGCCAAGGCAGACGCTTCATTGCAGGTCACCACTAACCCCGAGACTGGTGAAGCACTGCTTGCAGGAATGGGCGAACTTCATCTTGAAATTACTACTTATCGAATCGAAGAGGAGCAAAACATCAAGGTTTCTGTTTCTGAACCAATTGTTGTTTACCGCGAATCTACTTCTGGTAACAATAGTGGTAATTCGTTTGAGGGCAAGTCACCTAATCGGCACAATAGATTCTATGTGGAAGTTGAGAAACTCCCTGAAAATGTAGTGATGGCACTACGTGAAGGTGTCTTTGGTAATGGTACAATCAGGCCGAACGATGCTAAGGATCTTGGCCGTAAGTTCGGTGAATATGGCATGGATAAGGATTTGATGCGTAAGATATACGCAATTAATGGTACAAATGTTTTCGTCAACGACACAAAAGGTATCCAATATCTACATGAAACCAAAGAATTACTGGTTGAGGCATTCAATGAAGTCTGTCAGAAGGGACCTGTAGCAGAAGAGCCATTGATGAGTGTCATGGTCAGACTGGTTGATGCAAAGTTACACGAAGATGCAATTCATCGAGGTCCTGCTCAGACTATCCCTGCAATGAGAAATTCGGTCAGAGGGGCCCTTATCAGGGCTAATACTGTGATTATGGAACCAATGCAGAAAATGCATGTATCAGTCCCTAATGATTGGCTAGGTGGTGTAACTAGAGAGATTACTCAACGTCGAGGTGAAATTGAAGATATGCCTGCTGACGGTGAGACAACGACCGTCATCGGTAAGGTGCCTGTGGCCGAGACATTTGGATTCTCAAACGACATCAGAGCCGCTTCTCAAGGTAGGGCTATTTGGAATTCTGAAAATTGTGGATTCGAAGAATTACCACGCGCACTCCTCGATAAAGTCGTAGGTGCAATCAGGGAACGTAAGGGATTGAAGCCCGAACTTCCAACCGAGTCGTACTACTCAGACTGATTCCAGTCAGTACCTAGTGTGTCACCGAATCAGGAAATTCTTACTAATTGCCAATCAGTGAGTTGTCTCAATATTGAAACCGCATCAGATTCGGGAAGTGTATCGAGGCAAGCGTGCGCTTTCTGATGGAAATCCATGGCTCTCTTTCTAGCATAATCAATAGAACCGACTTCGACCAATTCATTGAGGACAGAATCAAGGACATCTCTAGATATTAATTCATCACCAGATCCAAATATTTCGTGAAATTTGGTTAGTTTAGCAGGGTCTTGTTGCAATGCATGGATTGCGATTAGAGTTTGTTTGCCTTCAACAACATCACTGCAGGCGGGTTTTCCAAGGATTTCACTTTCCCCTGTAGCATCGATTAAATCATCCATCAATTGGAAACAAAGACCTAGATTCTCACCCCATCTAGAGAGATTATCAATCATATCTTCGGAGGCCCCAGATAGTAGAGCGCCTGTTCTAGAGCATGTCGTGAACATGGCTGCAGTCTTCCCAGAGGTCATTTTGAGATATTCTTTTTCAGTAACAAGATCACGGTTTTCAAAATCCATGTCTAGTTGTTGGCCTTCTGAAACCCTTCTGACCATTTTTCCAATTATTGATACTAGACTTCTAAAGTGTTCATCTGAAATTTCGCGAGATTCGCTTAATATTTCAAAAGAAACGGCTAACATGGCGTCGCCGGCATTGATTGCGGTAGGCATATCGTAGGCAATATGGACTGCAGGACGACCCCTTCGAAGTTCGTCGTTATCCATGATATCATCATGAACAAGGGTGAAATTATGAATAATTTCAATTGCAGCACCTAGGTCATACAGTGAATCAGATGAATTGCCGCAGGCGTCTGCAACAAGCCAAGGCAAAATAGCTCTGAGGCGCTTACCTCCACCATCAATAAGATGCATCATTGCATTTCTCAATCGCTCGTGTTGGGATTTGTCCAGAGCCTGTACAATTCGATTTTCAACCTCATTAGCATGAGTTTTCAGAGTATTGAGTAGTGTGATGTCCTCACGCCCACCTACCTCGCCTATATGATGCACCAAACCATCTTGAAAAGTCTCCATTTCATCAAGATGACCCCACCAACTGTCCAAGAAAAGCCTCTTTATCTCCTTAAACCACGGGGCGATAATTTGCTCATTTTGAGGTGAATTGGAGACAAGTTCCTCTAATTGTTCTTGGTTCACCCAACGAACTTCATCAATTTCATTATGATTAATTTCAAGATTCACATCAGCTTGAATGAAAATAATATGATCTAATTCATGTTCAACCCATTTGCCATCAGTTCTAGCAAGGTAATGCATTCTACTAATGAGATGGAATTGTTGTAGAGGGATTTCACTATCACTAATACCTAATTCCTGAGATAATTTTCGAACTGCGGCTCTTTTGACACCGAGGTCTCCCTCCATCTCAGTTTCACCTTCAATATTAAGGGGATGGCTACAACAAGAGTTAGCCCACACTGAAGGAAATGTGATTTTGGTGCTAGCCCGTTTTTGAATCAGCAACTCTCCAACTGAATTGAAAAGTAATACGCTGAAGGCTCTGTGTAGTGTGCCTTTTCCTAGGTGGCTCTTAACCTTAGACATTGAACCGATTTGCAAATCATCCTCATCGACAAGTATCACTTGCTCATCCATCATTTGAGTCTGAAGTAGGTCATATTCATCTCCAAGAATGGAACTTCCCTCCCCTGACATGTCAGCCACTACCCT
>JASMAJ010000155.1 GCA_030754395.1 Candidatus Thalassarchaeaceae archaeon
AAAGTTCTACTAGAGGACAAAGGCTCTGCGAATACTGTAGAGGTATTTGATCATTTAAATGAACGATTTAGATGGGGTGCTACGATGAACCAGGTAGGCAATATATTGGCTAAAGACAAACGATTTGAGAAGGTTGGTCATCAGAGAGGTCAATTTAGAGGTAGTGTGTATACTGTCTGCGTATGGGCTCTTGCTGACGAACGCCTTGCAGTAGTCGTCTGAAGTGACAATCATCAAGACTGAGGTGTGCTAGCGCCACAATGTGGGGCGTATCGCAGACTGGGTTCAGATGTTCCGAGCAGGAAACTGTCTAACTGGATTTGTGGGGGTATTCCTTGGCTCAATACTCTCTCTTGATGGTTTTCCTCAAGGAGAAGACGCGATAATCACCTTCCTTCTTGCATTATCTGTCTATTCATTCATGGCATCTTGGAATGCGTTGAATGATTATGTTGATATTGAAATCGACAAATTAAATCGTCCTGATCGACCACTTCCTGATGGCAGAATTAGCACTGCAACAGCGAGATTTGCAATTTCGTTAATGATGCTGGTATCATTTTCTTCGTTAGTTGGTGCCGCATTATATGCATCTAATATGCCTATAGAATTTAGCGAATGGTATCCCACAATAGCAATATGGTTCTTAGCGATATTCCTTCTAGTAAATTATGAATCTATAGGACCCTACACGTTAGGACTGAAGGAAAAGGGCCTACCTGGAAATTTAGCTATTTCATTATCAGTAGGCTTAGTTGTATTATTTGGTGCTGCAGGTGTTTTCGATCCATGGAATCTGAAGGCAGTAACTTTGTTTTTGATTGGAACATTATTCAATTTCGCTAGAGAGATAATCAAAGATGTTGAAGATATGGAAGGCGATGAAGGTAGGAATACATATGTCATGAGAGTTGGAGCAGAAAAGGCCAGACTGACGGCCTGGGTGCTATTATTACTGACTCTAATTGTTATTATTACTCCATTTGTCCTAGAAATATTCCCCGTGTACCATCTTATACTTGTGTCTCCCTCTTTGTTTGTATTATTGACGGTAAAGAAAAATATTGTTCTAGCCGAAGATACTGTGGCATCTAAGCGCATTAAAATATCGATGATATTAGCCATATTTGGCTTGCTAACTAGTGTTTTAATTTAATTAAAACAGTTCACGATAGGTTTGCCAAGCATTGAAATTGCACAAATAAGTTAGTAGAGACATCTGAGCCCACATTCGATTTTCAGCTTGATCTAGAACAATGCTATTGGCGGAGTCAATAACGCCATCTGTAACTTCTTCACCTCTGTGGGCAGGCAGGCAGTGCATGAACGCATAATCTGATTGTGCATGTGAGACTAGTTCTTCATTAACTTGAAATCCATCAAAAGCAGCAAATTTTTCTGACATATGTTCTTCCCCCATTGAGACAAAAATATCAGTATAGATGACTCCTGCATCACTTACAGCCTCAACAGGGTCATTTGTACCAATTACACTAGCTCCAGTATCTTCGGCAATTTTTCTTGCTCGTGCAATAACTTGCTCATTTGGCTCCATTCCTTCAGGAGTAGCATACTTCACATCATGACCTAATGCCACACCCGCTAATAATAGGTCATGGAGGACATTATTTCCATCACCTACCCAAGAAATATGCCCTGGTACATCTCCTAATTCAGTAATTGCCATTAAATCAGCAGCAGACTGGCAAGGATGATGTAAATCGGAAAGTGCATTGATTACAGGAACGGTAGCTGTCCGTGCTAATTCAACCACATCAGCGTGCCCGAAACAACGGTAAGTAATGCCATCCAAAAATCTAGAAAGAACCGCCGCGGTATCGCCTATTGATTCTGATTTGCCAAGTTGAATATCGTTCTTGAGGAGAGTTAATGGCTGCCCCCCGAGTTTGTGGACTCCTACTTCAAAAGAGACCCTGGTTCGGGTCGAAGGTTTCTCGTAAATAGAACCTATTGACATTCCTTCAAGTGGCTTGAAATCTAAGTTGAAATCCGTATCATTTTTGTATCTGATAGCCCAATCAATAATGTCTGGTAAATCTTCAACAATATCATCAATCGCAAGTAAATCTTTCTTTTCATTGTCGTTCATGCTCAATGTCTCCTGCAAATCCATCTCTCATGTCTGCCATTCCTCCGAAAACAGTTTGTGCAAATGTCAGCAAATCTGCTAGCCCTTCTTCTTCTTCACTGGACAGGGGGATCAAACCAGGCTGGATTGCAGCATGCTGCATCATTCTGAGTTGGCCAATGGCAAATTCCGCTCGCGCTGTACCTTTACTGTGGTCCATCGATTCTGCTGCAGATTCTTCATAAAGTGCGGCTTCAAGAACATCTAGATTTTCTCCCCACTCTAATATTCTTGAAAGTACGTCTGGGTCTAGTAAATCAGCTTTGGATAGGAAGTTGGCAGTAGGTAATCCAAGTCTAAAATGTACAATTGATGAAAGTAACATTTGTGAAACAAATCCACTAGGGGTTTGTGAGAGCATCGGATCGAATAAGAATGCAAGACATGCCCTGCCTTGTCCAAGAACTTCTACTAAGTGACTACTTGCTTCTCTAAATGCAAACAATTCGACTTGACCTGGTGTATCAATTACTAAAATATCACCAGATAGTCCGTCAATTTCGTCAAATACATCTAATGCCTGTGATGCAACTAAATCAGCAGCCAGAATTTGTGCTCCATTGGGTCCCAGATCATACTCGTCCATAACATCAGAAAGAGATACCAAATCACGGACATCAAATTCAGGGTCATAGTGAACTCTTTCGGCCCCTGGATCTAGGTTGATGGTTAGGACATCAATCTGTAGAAATCTCGCCCATCTTTGGAATGCAGTTACTAATGTACTCTTTCCTGCACCAGCAGTCCCTACAACAAAGACTACTGGTGGAGTAGTTCCATCTTGGTTGCTCACAGTCAATGCTGATGGGAGGGGTAATTCAATGATTCGTGA
>JASMAJ010000156.1 GCA_030754395.1 Candidatus Thalassarchaeaceae archaeon
TTCTTTCCATTCCGAGATGGCATTGATGTCGCGCATGATATTGGAATTACAAGTGTTGTGCAACCGGGCGGGTCAATTAGGGACAAAGAAGTCATTGAAGCTGCAAATGAACACGGGATGATGATGTTATTCACTGGAGTACGCCTTTTCAGGCATTAGTCACCTCTTGCACTGATTACTTGGTCGCATCTCAAAAGACTGTTTGCAGTTTCAGTCGCCACCATAATTCCATGAAGTAAACTTTCAGCAGGTTCAAGTACATCTGTTACGGAACCAATACTACCATCTTCTCTAACTCCAATCATATTATTACTTTCACTATTTGCTGAACGTAATTCTAACAACGCATCAAGTGGGTCTACTCCACAATTAGCAGCAAGCATCCATGGGATCATTTCGAGGGCACGAGCAAAAGCCTCCATTCCCAACCTAGTACGGTCGGCCACCTTCTCAGATTCACTTTTTACAAATTTAGCGGCTAACATGTGAGATGAACCGCCCCCGTGTAGAAGAGAACCATCTCTGATTGCTAGAGATGTTGCGCGTAAAGCATCGTACATACCACGAATTGACTCATCTACACCCATCGCACCCCCTACTATGATTGTCACGATTGGCCCTTTACATCCATCGAAAATAACTCGATCCTGCACCTCATCTGTAGCGGCCCTTCTTTCTCCTTCATAATGACCAACTAGGCCTAGATCTTTATCACTCAAATCATTAAAATGATCCACTACTGTTGCCCCGCTAGCCTGAGCAAGATGAATTAATTGTTTATGATCGAGGCCATGAATAACTACTTTGTTTGCACCTGCTAATTGATGTAGTATTGTTCTTTCAACATCCCCACTCGAACAAATGATGTCAGCCCCTGTAGCAATAATTTTTTCCGCTATCTCCCTATTTATCCGTTCTTGAATTTGCATAAATTTCTCCAAATCTTTAGCGGATTGCAATTCAATTTCCATCTCTCTAATAATTTCTCTTTGTTTGATATCACAATTAATTAATGTGACTTTTACATTCTTTCTGACGCCAGCCATTTGTTCCATTGGAATACGCTGGCGCCAAAACGTTCCAGTAAGTATACGAGTATCTTCTATAGCACTATCTTCTAGTTTATCAAATAATATATCTTCAGCATCGCAACGCATCCCATTTTCAGTTTCATGAGTAACTTGTTTCAAAGCAGCCACTAACATAGCGGCAAATTTTGGATCAGAACCCGCTGAACGACCACTTAAAGAAGTCGAAGTGACATATTGTAGCATTTTTTCATCATCAGCCGAGCATTCGATTGTTTCATTATCTAACGCACTAACAGCAACCTCAGCGGCTCTAATATATCCATCTATGACAGTCAATGGGTGCACACCTTTTCGTATCAAACGTCCAGCCTCATCGAGTAAAGCCCCAGCTAGTAATACAGTAGAAGTAACACCATCTCCAATAATCTCTTCCTGAGATTTACCAAGTGATACAAGTAATTTAGCTCCGGGATTTTTTATTAACAAGTCATTTAGAATTCTTGCACCATCTGATGTTGCAGCAAACTCCCCATTAGATTTGTACAAACCTTTGTCTAAACCACGGGGCCCTAAAGTACCACGTAAGATAGAAGCGAGAGTTTTTGCCGCATGAATTAATTTTTGAGTAACTTCAATTCCAGATGTGATATTTGTTTCTTGACGAACAATTCTGACAGGCCCAGAATTACTATCCCCCATTTAATCACCCTAAACAGCCCGAACTAAGACCCCTTGATGAACCTTTGAGTGCGTTGGAATATATTTTTTATCCAATAATTGTGCTAACGTCGCTTACCTTTTCGCTTCGCCCGCCTATCTTTCTTACCTCTAGAACGAGAATCTTCCCATGCTCGTCCACCCATACTTCGCTCTGTTTGTAGGTCCCAAGAACTGCGGTAGTGGTCTTCTGGTGGCCGAAAACCGCGAGGTAGTTCACGTGCAGATTGGATATTAAATTTAATCTCATATTCTAGTTCCAACGCCTTAACAGTTGAACCACCTTGGCCAACAAGAACACCAATTGCAGATTCGTCAACAAATATTTCAGCACTTACATTACCACTGAATTTAACATGATGGATTTTTATTCCATAATCATCTGAAAGGCGCTGTTTCAGTTGGGCTGCAGCAAGTAATTGGACCGACGTCATATCATCACCACTAGCATTACCATCAGCATCCACAATACAAATTTGTTCCCCGAATGAAAATATTTCATGCAACACTTTCCCATCAGGGTATCGCTTCACTTGAATTACTGGGCGAGCAAGATCTGCTTGCATACCAGTTGGGGCCTTAACAGCCATTCCGAGTTGCAATACTTCAGAAATTTTTCCCTTTTCAATATGAATTACAGTAGTCAATATCTGAGCAAGAATCCCTAACTCAACTCTTCCAATCATGCGCTGAATAGCTTCTAGAGCAGATGCTGAATGTGTAACTCCAAGTAAACCAAGGCCAGCCAAACGACAGTCCCCAAATACCTCAAAATCTCTTGTTTTACGAACTTCATCAAATACGATAAAATCGGGTCGGACTAGGAATAGAATGTCTGCAGTCAATTCCATCGAGCCACGTGAATGTTCGTCTTCAGCGAGTGGAGCATACTGTGTCACGCGTTGTGGTAGTTGTAGGTCTCTTGGACTTTCCATTGTTTTGACAATAGCTCCTTTCCCGTCTAACCAATGAGCAATTGCACTTGCTAAGGTTGATTTTCCCGAGCCAGGCATCCCGCTGACGAGTGTGCCTTGATTTTGCAAATCAGCAATTAATTTGAGAAGTTTCTCATCCAAGCCATATTCTTCTAAACTAGGTTGAGCAACGGGCCTAACTACGATGATTTCCCACCCATCAGAAAATGGCGGCCATGAAATGGTAATTCGTAAATCACCCACTTGTAATACTTTGCAACCATGTCTATCAATTTCAACAAAACAATCA
>JASMAJ010000157.1 GCA_030754395.1 Candidatus Thalassarchaeaceae archaeon
AATGCTGTGAATTATACCGGTTGGATAGACACAAATGCTAATCTCAGTTTTTCAAATTTCACAAGAGATGTGTTAATAGACGCAGCATCAATTAGTGAACTATACGTCACAGCACCTCAGGTGATGCTGAGTGATGTAATTCGAGATAATTCTACAGCATATAGTGGTAGTAACTACGCAACAGATTTACGCCCAGGCCCCGTCACAAATAATATCTCTAATATTGCTTGGTCTGTAGTAAATGAAACGGGATTTTCTTCTACTTGGGATCAAATTGAAGCGATCCAGCAGTTTCTAATAAACGGGAACAACACTATTAATTTCCTGAGGAATTACAACGGTTCGGGGGCTAATCATTCTGAAGAGGCACATCCTACAAATCAGTTACTCAAGGATACTACACTATGGATTGTTGAGGAATCACATGAAGCAGATTGTGATGAATTTGCAACTGTATTTGCAGCACTATTGCGTGGTCTTGGCCTTCCTGCTAGAAAAGTAACAGGGTTCTCCGGCGGAACTTGGGCCGATAATGGGTTCGAAGTGTACGGTAGCGATTTCACTCGATGGGTAGAGGTTCATCTTCAAACGAATGCCAACCAAGGAGAGTTAGACTTAGGTTGGGTTCCTTTCGAAGCGTGCCCCGCAATGTCACTTGTTGAGGTCGTCGAAGAGACATACTCTCCTGAATCATTTGATAGAGATTATTCAAGTGGAAATATAACTTTGAATGGAACTTTACAATTTGTTGACAATTCAACCGTTATTGATGGCATCTCAATGGATCTTTATCTGGTGACTTCGGATGTGTCTTCAAACATCCCTGGAAGTGCTGCTTTGACTGAACATCTAGTTGCGAGTACGGTTACAAATTCTACAGGATTTTTCTCTTTTGAGGGTCAGCCATCTGAGATTATTAAACCAGGTTTCGGTTCTCTTGTAATATTGACGCACCAATCTGGCTATGTTGGCAATCAAGCCATTACTTTCCCTTGGGTTTTGAATATCACTGATGACGCGAATATATCCATCACTGATCCATTACCAATTCTTGAGCCGATGCTTGGAGCAGGTGTAAATAACACAATCCAAGGCCTGTTTTCAGTAGAGAATGTCCCTTCAACAGATCCATCTGAAATTGATAATCTTCAGGTGCTGTTGAATTATACTACTGTCGAAGACGGAACTGTCAATCTGATTGCAGAAATTGGTGTAGCAGGTTATTTTGAATTCCTAGTTCCAATTTCTGACAATGAACCAATTGGTTTGGTTAATGCTAGTCTTGCTTTCCTTGGTTGGCATCAGAATGATTTGAATAATGCTACACTTCCATCCTATCATATTCGTTCCTCTTCATTAGACTTTAATTTCAATATCACTCCTGCCCCTGACCTTACCATATCAATTGAAGGAATCGATTCGAATTCTAGTATCTTAGATATTAATGAGTTTGTATTTCTTAATGGAACTGTTGAGAGTAGAAGTACAACACCTCAACCGCTCAATGGAAATCTTTCATTCCAAATGAGGAGAGCTGGAACTGCCAGTGAATATGTCACTCTGAATACTTGGTATCTTAATGAATCGAATTGGACAAACAACCCTGGCGAATTTGCATTGGTTTGGGAATTTAACGAATCTATAGTCACTATTCCTTCAGGTCCTGTTGAAATCAGATTCACTTTTGATGCAGAGGGTCTATTTGCCATTGATCAGGAAATTTCTGAATCACATGGGATTAGGTCTTATGTCGAATTTTCCTATATTTTATCGCCAATAATTCGAGGAGATGCAACTGAAGTAAATGTACAGTTATTTGATCATACAGGAACCTCTGTTGCAGATTTCCCCGGAAATTATACAGTTGATTTCAACGGTTCGCAGGTTTGGAACATTTCTAATCCTGAAACTGGTGGTTTTGATGTTGTTTGGATCCCTCCTTCTGATATGCTAGCAGGGGATTATTCATGGGTGTTGAATTATAGTGGATCTGTTTGGTTGAATGAAAAGACGGAACAAGATTTGATTCAAATACGGGGTCGAGCAAGTGCAACTGTAAATATTGGAGAAAATTGGACTCACTTGGGTGGTTCAAACTGGATTTCCGGTATTATTCAGGATAATGTTCATCTTACTCCTATTCTTAATAATAATACATCAATTACTCTTGATTTGTTAATCCCATCTGATATTCCCTCGATGCCAGGTGGGATTTCAGCTCCTGATGTTCTAGTCCCACTCACAGATGGTTGGGTAAACACGACTACAGGGGCCTACAACTTGTCATTCAATTTCCCAATTAATAGACCTTCAAGTGCATATTCACTAAGGCTTTTACTCGATTTTAACGTTAATGCCTCTTGGCCTATAACAATGGATACATATTTTGTTGATTCATTTATCACTCAAAATATTGGGATTCAAAGTGAGTTTGTTGTTGAGGCTGAATCTACTAATTTGATTGCAGTGGCTGGTTCTTCATTCAACCTTAACGCTACAATTACTGATGTTGCTGATCAATCAGAAATCTCAAATGCTTCTGTTGATTTATATTTTGATTGGGGTGGGCCTAATCAGGTAGTTATTGATACAGCGGTTTCAAACTCAGAGGGATTCGTTCAGTTTAATCCTACCATTGTTTCAAGTACAGACCCCGGATTCTATGATCTTAGAATTCATGTCCCTGATGACATTACAGATGCGTTGAATGCAACAGATGCAGGTAGGTGGCTCAGTAACGATACCTTTGCGAATCTTACTGTTCAAGTAAACAGTTTGATTCAGATAGATTCAATCCCTTCCGAAGTGACTGCTGGGCAATCTTTCATAATGAGTGGACGTGTAATTGACGATTTTAATAATAGTCGAAATGTTACTGGTCCTATGGGGCTAAGCGTATTTTTCCTTGGAGACAATAGTGAAACATTAATTGAGAGTTTTGCAACCGGAAATAACGGTTCATTCATCA
>JASMAJ010000158.1 GCA_030754395.1 Candidatus Thalassarchaeaceae archaeon
TAACCAAGTCCCATTCACTACGTTGTACATCAGGAATCATACCCTGTTCTACGAGGTCAATTACACGATCATAATATTGTAGATTATGTTTCAATAAATTTGGAGGATGAATATACCAAGAGTGTGGACCACCACCGCGAAGGCATCGCCACTCTGAATTGTTTTGGAATTGTTCTATGGCACGATGCCAGCTGGTTGTTAGATGACCTTGCTTGATTTGATTCGGGAAAGGTCTTTTGCTGAGAATTCGCTCAATATCAAAGAGACCACAACGAACTTCTGGTACGAACTTTCCAGAGTAGGCGATGAATTCTGTTCTAAGAGGTTGGGGGATGTTGAATCCAACACCAAAGACATTATCTTCTACGAGAGCCTCAAGCATGCGAGCGATTATGTTATCATCCTTTTCACGACCAATTATCACATCTGCATCCATCTGAAGAAGATATCTGGTTGAGACTTGTTCGAAACCCCACAGTTGAGGAAACACAGGGACACCTTCCACATTGTGAGTTTCGCTGCATCGTACATCGAACCATCTGGAGTACAGTTGTTCCACGAGATTTTCATGTTCACTGAATGGTGAGATGAGCACACGGTCAAATACACCCTTCCGCTTAAGAATGTCAGCGATCTCAAGCAGTTTCTTAAGATTACCTTCCGTGTATTGGCGCAGGAATTTCCCTTCCTTTGGATCGATGAGAAGAATTCGCTCTGAGAACTCATCATATCTACAAATCTGGTTGACAATATGGTTCGCTTGTCGCTCTATCAAACTGGCTTCCATAGCACAGGTTTTCACCATCAATGTGACATCACCATGCAACCGCTTTGCTGGTTGAATAGATCTATTTGGTTTAAGAAATGACCCTTGACAGTAGACGTACTTGTGAATCTCACGATGATAGAACTGTTCGAAACCATCTATGCTTTTCATTGCGTCAACATTATTTCTGAATGAATGAATCACATTTCGTATTTTATCGTCATCAATACCTCTGATAAAAACAAGATAGAGTTGAGCACACATATCTCGGAAATACCGTACTTCAAATGGGACTACATAATTCCCAATATCTACATGATAAAGTTCTTCATCCTTGATACGAAAATTACTCCTTGTAATATTTAGGAAGACAATACCTTTTTCTAAGCATTTCTCTATGAATTGACTCACCATCGGTAAATCTGCTTTCAACGCAGGTTCGGTCTCTTTAAAATCATAAGTCGCTTCCCATCGGTCGTTGTTAAATGACCACTTCGCAATTGGCATAGGACAATCACGAAGCGTTTGTAGCCAAGCCACATGTTCATTCGACAGGATAAGACTGTGGAATCGTTTGGTTGCTTGACCATTCTGATGCCAAACTACTCCTTCCCCACCCCACCCCAAGCAGATCTTATCAGCGAAATTCAATCTCTTGGAAATCCAATAATGAGCTGAACGATTCAAATTCTTCCTTGAGTTTCTATACTTGCCGTCCTTACGATTCTTTTGGGTTATCCTCCCAGTAAGAGTGTATTTGGCGTGTAATTGCCCCGAGAGAATTGCACCTTCGTTTGATTGATTCAATAGCAGATGTGCCACTAACCAATGATCCTCTCCACTTTCGACCTCGGGATAGACTGCCTTGAAGCAAGAACGAATCCAAAGATTACATGATGGGAGTTCTCCCTCAGATATCTCATTCGCCATCATCTTCAAACGATTAAAAATACCTTGTTGAGTGAGTAGAGATGAGTCAGCAAGATTCACACGATTGATTATTCGACCATTAATCTCCAAGGTGTTACCTGAGAGTGCCCAGTTAACTGAACTGCCGAGTTCATCCAATTCAGAAGTTATTGATTGAATCACGTGCTGATTCGCCATCTCATCATCATCATCCAATCTACAAATCCAATCTGCATTATGGAATTTTGATTTGGCGATTTGATGAGATATATTTCTGGCCTGGGCTATACTACACGATTTAATCTCTGCTAGAACAATTTGATTACTGGATAATTGCGTACTAAGATTACATTTCCACGATTCAGTAACACCGTCATCAATGATAAGAATTGTAAATGGGATAGTTGTTTCTTGGTTCAAAATTGAATCTATTGCGCGACTAATTTCACTGCCATTATTATGAACGAGCATCACTACAATTACTTTTGAATCGAAAACGTTATGGTTGTTCCAATTGAGATAGTAATCAAATCTTTCTTCCAAAAGTGACTCTCGTTGGGAGTAAGTAAAAAAAGTCATAGAGCTGCCTCTATTCTTCGCCATTCATCATAAAGATGCTTCCAAGTTGGTGACATCTGTCCCGGAGTAGATTCAGGAGTGATATCATTGGAAATAAAAGTTTGGGAATCGAATCGACCACAATAGCTGCAAAAAATCTCTAGAAGATCAAGCATATTGTCATCATCCGATGGAATGGTTTGTCGGCCAATATTCCAGTGGGTTACTCTGTCAATTCCTCCTGCAATTGCACATGGATAGTACCCAGAAGGGGTAAAACCAATGCCGCACTGTTCGATGTTAGAACAACCATTAGTGAAATCTATATGCTTGTAATTGGGGTTATCTCTAGGCGCCATATTAAATGAATAGAAATGGGGTTGGTAATGGTTTTTTTTCATTGTATTTTCAATGTGATAGAAAGGTGGGATTTGGAGGAGTTTTTTCTGCACCTGTCTGCCGTAACCATTGGAAACAACTTCCATTCTACAACGAGGATGCCGTAATTTATAGCGAGCTAATTCATATAAGATGTCTTCAAAGCGGCTGTGAAGAGTCGGTTCACCACCGAGGATGCGGATTCGTTTCCATTTGATGTTCTTTTTAATTGAATCATCAACGAAGCTCTTGATTTGACCGAATGGCATCTCATTTCCTGCAGGTGCCTGTCTACAGGAGCGATTGCAATCATAACATCGAAAGTTGCACATATAAGTAATATCGATCTCAATTT
>JASMAJ010000159.1 GCA_030754395.1 Candidatus Thalassarchaeaceae archaeon
GCAGTGATCAAACTAGTTTGCATAATCCATGGCTAGGAGGATACATTCCAACAAATTACAGCCACTCCGAGGCCTTACAGTTGCTAAAAGAGAACCCTGATAAATTCAAATTGGAGGTTGAACGTACATTAAGAGAACATTCTTCCGTAGTAAATCGTTTAACTAAAAAAGGAATGCATTTCTGGGATTATGGCAATGCCTTTCTCTTAGAAGCAAGTAAGGCTGGAGGAGATGTTGTTAACCCTAACGAACCGAATAAATTCCGATATCCTTCATATGTTGAAGACATAATGGGGCCGATTTGCTTCGACTTTGGATTTGGGCCATTCAGGTGGGTTTGTACATCCGGTGATGAAAGCGATCTGAAGAAAACTGATGAAATCGCAATTGAAATTCTACAACTTCAAGCAAAAAATGCAAATCCCGAAATCAAACAACAAATTTTAGATAATATTCGTTGGATAAAAGAGGCCGATGAACATCAATTAGTTGTAGGTAGTAAAGCACGAATACTATATGCCGATGAAAAAGGCAGAAAAGAAATCGCTAATGCTTTTAATTCAGCAATTAGAAACGGTGTTATCACCGCTCCAATTGTGTTAGGACGAGATCATCATGATGTATCAGGAACTGATAGTCCCTTTCGCGAAACTGCAAACATACACGATGGATCCATGTTTACTGCAGATATGTCAGTACACAATTTCGTAGGTGATGCGTTCAGAGGTGCTACTTGGGTCAGTTTACACAATGGTGGCGGTGTTGGTTGGGGTGAAGTTAGTAACGGCGGCTTCGGGATGTTAATCGACGGAAGTGACCGTAGTCAGAATAACATTCATTCTATGTTATCGTGGGATGTAAATAATGGAATAGCTAGAAGAGCATGGGCTCGAAATCCTAGTTCTATTAGTACTATTATCAGGGCGATGGACTCCGATTCTAACTTGTTAGTGACAATTCCTAACTTGGTTGACAACGAGATTTTACAAAATTTATGACAATACTATCATTCAATAATAAATAAGGTGGGCGGAGGGTATGGATAATGTCATTGTGAATATAGACGGTTCCTCATTATCCATTGAATCATTAATTGCAATTAGAGATAATAGGGCTGAAGTTAGGTTAACTGATGAAGCAAGAATTTCTATGGCTAATTCGCGAAAAGCGGTCGAATCAATAATTGAATCAGAAAAAGTTGTTTATGGGATAAATACAGGATTCGGGGCTTTATCAAATGTCACAATAGACCGTGAGAATTTAGCCCAATTACAACTGAATTTGATTCGTAGTCATGCTTGTGGAGTAGGTGGAATAATGAAACCAGAGCATGTTTTGATGATGATGACTATTCGAGCCAATTCATTAGCTGTTGGTAATTCAGGCATCCGTCCTGAAGTTGTTGAAACAATTCTAGCCCTAATTAATGCACGTTGTGCCCCTATAGTGCCCCGAATAGGCTCTCTGGGTGCTTCTGGCGACCTCGCACCACTTTCCCATCTCGCCCTTGGTCTTATAGGAGAAAATGAGTTTTTGAAACAAGATAATGATGGATGGACCACCATCTCATCCTCCGAGGCCTTTCTGTATGCTAAGTCCGAACCAATTTCTCTCGAGGCAAAAGAAGGCCTATCACTAATCAATGGGACTAGTCAGATGTGCACATTCTTGTCTGTAGCAATCCATGAATTAGAATTGTTAACTTTTACTGCAGACTGTGCTGTAGCGTGCTCTGTTGAAGCAATAATGGGCTCGCACAAACCCTTTGATAAACGAATTCACAATTCAAGACCCCATCGCGGTCAAATGATTTCTGCAGCCCGAATCCATTCATTATTGGTTGATTCTGCGATTAATAAATCACATGAAGATTGTGATCGTGTTCAAGATGCATATTCGCTACGTTGTGCCCCTCAAGTCCACGGACCAATTATCGATATCCTTCTCAATGCACGAAACATGCTCTCTATTGAAATAAATTCTGCAACAGATAATCCCCTAATTTTCGTTGAAGATGATGGTAATTTCGAAGTAATTAGTGGAGGTAACTTCCACGGAGAGAATCTCGCTATTACAGCCGATAACCTTGCAGTCTGTGCCCATGAATTAGCATCTATTTCCGAGCGACGAACAAACCTCATTATGTCCCCCAAGTGGAGTGGTCAGAAAGCATTTTTGAGTAATACTGAGGGGTTAGATAGTGGTATGATGATAATTCAATATGTTTCAGCTGCGTGTGTCGCTGAATTACATCTTCTTGCTAATCCTTCATCAACATCGAATATTACAGTCAGTATGGGCAAAGAAGATCATGTTTCTATGGGCTCAACAGCCACTCACCGTTTACTTACTTCATCTGAGTTATTATCAAAAGTACTTGCGAATGAGTTAATTTGCTCTTGTGAAGCAATAAATAGAACCGGACTAAAGCCTGGTGTTGGAGTTTCCCGTATTCTTAGTTTAATGAGCGAAATTGTTCCTCCATTAATAGAAGACAGATCACTATCTCAATCTACTGAAATTGTTTCTAAGACAATAATGTCTGGTGGATTATTGTTTTCTTGAGGATTTTATATGCAAGAACGCTTACACCTCAATCATCATCCTGGAACTAATCCTCCTGAGTTTTCTTCGCGAATAATAGATAAAATAGATGATTCAATAATTCTTGATTCATCATATTTCTATCCACGAGGAGGTGGTCAACCTGGTGATATTGGTACTCTTTCTGACGGAAATGTATCTGTAGATGTAGGTGAAGTGTTTGCGAAAGATATGATCCATCATCCTGTTTCTAATATTGATATGTTGGAATTAGATTCCATTATTCAATGTTCTATCGATTCAGAATATAGGAACCAATTAGCACATATGCATACAGCTCAACATATTGTTTCGGCTATGGCTGATGAATTATGGAACGCATCCACAGTCGGAAATCAATTAGGAACT
>JASMAJ010000015.1 GCA_030754395.1 Candidatus Thalassarchaeaceae archaeon
GTCTCGGTAATTCTATCCATCCTTACTGCCTACCAAGTATTCTATGGAAATCCCGCTGACTTAGAATCTGATGTTATTGGTTCATTCAGTGGAATCGAAGAATTTAGCCTAGATGCTGTAAATCGGGATATTTCGGTATGGATAATAGCAATTGACCAAGCACTAACATGGATTCTATTTGCGACCTTCTCATTTGTATTTTCA
The DNA here is from genome assembly GCA_030754395.1 of Candidatus Thalassarchaeaceae archaeon. Classification (GTDB taxonomy): domain Archaea; phylum Thermoplasmatota; class Poseidoniia; order Poseidoniales; family Thalassarchaeaceae; genus MGIIb-O1. The sequence goes on from JASMAJ010000015.1 coordinate 205, forward strand.
TTGGGAGTTCTACGATGGAAAGAAGGTACCTTCACAGGCCAGAGTGCACTCTTGATTGGGCTTGGAGTCGTCGTCTATACTGTCTCAAAGGCGGTCATCGAGGTTTTACTAGCAGAAATGGGAGGGGGAGATTATCCATTCGACTTTGAAACCGTATCGCAAACATGGGCTCTGCCTATTTTTGCCGTTATCATCTATTATTTCCTCAGGACAGTTGTAGAATCTGTATCAGCAGAAACTGAAGATGACGGTAGTAATCGATACTGGGGCATCTAGTTTTAGTTCTCAAATGTGGTTTCGATTCCACATGCAGGACACGTGACATTGATTGGACGAATCTGGGGGATTCCCAAGGGAGCGCTGCAAGAGGGGCATAGAATCGCTTGGCTCACTTGTTCTTGTCTTTTCTTACCCTCATGACTGGGGTCATATCCAAAACGGAATTTAGATGAATCATCAATGAATGTTGGACTATCCTCTGTTTTCTCTTTCTTACTCTTGAAACTAAAGCGAGATTTCTTTTCAGGCATTGGTGCGGATATTTTCTTACTGCTCTTACCTTCCTCAATAGCATCAATCTCGGCCCTAATTTGTTCAGATGGAAGATCCAATTCACGGGATAATCTGTCAATAACTAGGTTCTGCTCGTACTCATTTAATCCAATTAATTGTTGCAATTGCAACGCGGATAACTCACTCATTCGAAAACCTCAGACAACGCGACGGACATTTCACCTATCAAGACCTCCTTTTCATGTCCTAATCAGGGGTATGGCTAAGAGCAATCGATTCAACTTCCAGAATGATGTTCCCGGAGTGTCTTCAATGCCGAGGGATACGTGGGATGTGCAAAATCAATCCTTGTCCACTTCTAGCTGAGGTGCGAAGTAAGTTACCAGTAGTCCAACCTACGACAATTAATGAGATGGTTGGACCGAGCCCACCTCAACTCTTTGTAGGGAGATATGGCTACCCAGATGTTCGTGCAGGACCGAGTGCCTCTTGGTTATCCGAGGATGATTCTACAAGTAACCAAATCACTACTGGTGACCCTGCTGACCTCTTTGGTAAACCATTGGAGGAAGTCGCTGCTCGACATGCCAATCTGATTACCGGAGGGCAGCGTATGCGAGTGCGAGAGGCGCGAAATCCAAATCAGATGTTGGAAACTACTCAAGAAATCGCTATGGCGGCTCAGGCGGTTGATATTGAGCTTGATTTTGCTGAGGCAATCAGAATAGGGAGGTCTCCGACTTTTGATAGTATGAGCACACCTTTAGGACCTACTGGAAATGTTCTCCGAGCAGAGATTGTGGGGAATTCAAGCATACCACGAAAAGTTGATTCGATAGCAGGAGAAACTGACCTGCTAGCGACAGATGCAATGGATGAATTAACTCGAGCAAACATAGGAGAGGCTCACCTATCGCGTCTATTATCGACAGGTCTTCTTGGTCGGCAAAGTGCTCGTAGACTAGTTCCAACTCGTTGGAGTATTACTGCCACTGATGACACATTGGGCAAGAGATTGTGGCGAAAGATTAGAGAAAACCCTAGTATAGACAAGGTACTAGTCTACGAAGCAACATATCTTGATAATCGATTCCATATTGTTCTAACTCCTGGAGAATGGGCATTCCATATGCTAGAGGCATGGACAACTGGTTCGTTGTGGTCTGTAAAGGGCCGAATCCTTGGAGATTGGGAAGACCTCAAACCACGCACAAAGTATGCGAATAGAGTAACTGGGGCTTACTATGCTGCTAGGCTAGGTGTGTTAGAACATCTTGATCAGATTGGGAAATCAGGTGCTTGTCTAGTTTGGAGAGACATTGGGGAAGGTTACTGGGCTCCGGTTGGAGTATGGCTGATTAGAGAAACTGTGCGTGAAGCGATGAAGCAAACGCCTCGCCAATTCGATAGTTTAGAGGAAGCTTTGCGCTATCTTAATCCAAGGGTTTCTGCCTCTGATGATTTGAATAAATCTTGGTTTGTAAATAGGCCAAAGCGAAAGATGCTCTGGCAAACTAGATTAGATTCATTTTGAGCCGAGTGAGTTGTCTAGAAAATCAGCAACAATTTCCCCTTCGGCCTTGACTAATAACTCAGAAACTGTCGATTTAGCGAGGCCAATTTTATCAGCTAATTCTCGGATAGAAATTCGCTTAGGCACTTCATACCAGCCATGTTCATGAGCAAGGCGTACCACACGATGCTGTTGTAGAGTTGGTCCTTTTTGCACAATACCTTCAGAGTTTTTGGCCATAGTCACACGGTCAACTGAAAGTTTTGATCTGGTATCGGTTAGGAATTTTACCATGGGTTCACGGCGTCCAGCAATCTGAAGCACAAGACCACTTGATGTGAAGTTAGAACCTGAAAGGATTGCAAGATCGCCATTATGAAAATAGTGTCCTACAAAATCAGATGCAAATTCAATAATCACGAGATGATGTGTGAGAATCTCTGTTTGCCATTCTTCAATAATCTCGACTATGCGAATTCCATGATTGAATGAACTAGGTCCTGGACAGTTTCCATCTATAGTTATGCATTCCACCATTAAACGAAGATTTCCATCTACTATTCCAAGCATTGAACGGAAATCCCAAGAGATACACTGTAAGGCTGCAATAGACCTTGGGTCATGTTCTAGAGACCCGAATGAACACTCAATCCTGATGGCCCGCATGTGATTCCGTCGCAACTTCACCAACCCCTTGAGGTCTTGAAGATGCCTTGAGGGGAATTAAGCAAAGATGGAGGGCTTTCACCACTCCATTTTGCACTCATTCGAGCTCACTCACCTGAGGTTCCTCGCAACGCGGATTCTGATGCTACAATCGCTCGAGCAACCTCTGGTGAATATCCGGATTCGATAAGATTCTGAACATGCTCTTCTGTTGAATCGGTTGTTTTGTTTGGGACGTCGATTGGTTTTGTCTTAACACCCCAAACTCCTACTTCAGAATCTTCAAGAGAGCTGGTTTCTTCCCAATTTCTTGCTTCAATCGGTTCTGAGTTTCGGAATCGGCGTCGTGCTTGTATGGAACCACCTACCAATATCAATACTACAATAGAAGCCATAATTGTAATGAGAATTGGCGAGTTTTGAATAGTTTCTATTATTCCACGAGGCAATGATTTATCCTCAACTGCATCCAAGCAACCATCTGCATCAATATCGGTTTCTTTACTTGAAGTCCACCCAATAGCACCGTGAATGCAATGATCGTAATTATCCAAGATACCATCATTGTCATCATCGAGATCGAATTCATCCATGCACCCATCTGAATCATGATCTAGAGTTAATCGAATGCTCATTGGGCATGCATCTTCAGAATCTAGAACATTATCACCATCATCATCATCATCTTCTGTAGAATCCTTACAACCGTCCTGGTCACGATCAGAAGATAACGAAGATACCCAACCAACAGAGATTGGGTTGTTTTCACAATTATCTTCCGACGTTTCTATACCATCATTATCCAAATCGCGGTCTTCGCTCCAGTCGTCACAACCATCTGCATCAACATCAGAAAATACCGAAGTGGGGCTTCTTGGACACAAATCCTCAATATCAAGATAGCCATCTCCGTCATCGTCGTTGTCTTCTTTCAAGTCATGACATCCATCTGAATCCCAATCAGTGATAATTCCAGACTGCCATCCGGATTCACCAGTGGCACATAGGTCAAGTAAGTCTTCGACTCCATCATTATCTAAGTCGTTGTCTTCCATCAAGTCATTACAGCCATCGCCGTCATAATCTGTAGATTCATCCGAAATCCAATCTAACAGACCAATTGGACACAAATCTTCAGTGTCTAAGACTCCATCTGAATCATCATCTGTATCTTCTTCAAGATCATGGCAACCATCCAAATCATGATCAAATGTCACATCCGTCCAACCTATGACTCCGGTTGGGCATTCATCGTTGACATCTAAGAACGGATCATTATCGTCATTATTGTCCTCATCAGGATCACGGCATCCATCTCCATCATAATCAGTAGAGAAAGAGGTCCAATACTGAGCTCCATTCGGACAATTATCAATATGATTTGGTATGCCATCTCCATCATTGTCAGTATCTTCAATTAAATCGTCACAACCATCACCATCAGCATCATTCAATGCTGAATTAGAAACTCCAAGAGGGCATTCGTCAAATTCATCTAATACTCCGTCATTATCATCGTCGAAATCCTCACTTGAATCTCTACAGCCATCGCCATCGAAATCAGTCATGGTGTTCGAATCCCAATTAGACTCGCCAAAATGACATTGGTCATTTTCATCGGCTACACCATCCTGATCGTCGTCATTCCAATCATTATTGTTTATCAGATTGATATGAATCGCCTCAACTGTATTAGCATAAACATCAGTTGTTGATTGGACAATTAGAGCAATGTCGAATGATTGGTCTTCGTTTACTAGATGAAGGGAAGGAGATCTAATCCGCAAAATAACATCCTTGGTTTCTCCTTCTATGAGAGTTGTCGAGGGAAGGACTGCAGAGTCAAAACCCACATCAATATCCCAATAATCCGGTATTGATTCGGTCGAAATTGTGACAATGTCATCACCTCCTGGTATCGAAATCCCTTGGAGATTCAACTCGATCACTTCATAGGAATCGGGTTGCATTGTGACATATCCACTCTCACCTGGGGCCAATTGAAGTGACATGTCAAACATATCTTCACTCCACAAGCATACATCCCATTTGTTGACCTGGCTATCGGGACTAGTGCAGTCATTTGCAGTCCATGCTATAGTGCGCTCAGGCCAGTCGAATTTCACAATAGGTTGAGCACTTGCAGAGTATTCGCTACCAAAAATACCCATCAAATTCTGATTGTTGCTCGTTATTGTTTTTGTATTTACAATGCTATATGATTGAGTTAGATAGCGATTTAGCGGTAACTCATCAAATCCATTCAAAATAGGAGATTGGATTCGAGTCCAACGAAGTTCAACGACTCCAGTGTTTTCTTCACTACCTTCTTGCGTCTCAAACCAAGTGATATGGATTGAATCATCTCTGTCAAAGTCAACTCGCGGGTTTGCCCCCCATACTAGGTTTGATTGCGGAATTGCGGTGTCTCTAACAACAACGGTTTCATCCAAATTCAACCCATAGGCTTCCCCGTCAAGAACACCGCCACGGGTTGGATCAATCTGCATATAGTGCAGTTGACTTGGGCCGGATTTCGATGGGAATTGATCACGTCCATCTATCCAAACAACGTGAATATTACCGTCATCATCAACATTGACATCAGGGTTCAATGCCCATGTGTGGCCCTTTGTAAGACGGGTGTCATTTACCAATACAAAATGTCCAACTGTGTCCCAACCACTACCATCTTCGCGCCAATACCAATCAACATCGGGACCAAGGTCTTCCAAATATTGTCCAGTTTCGTCATCAATTGTATGAGCGGAATCCCCTGTAGACCATGTAGATCGGGGATTTGATAGAATCGAATAAGGATTCAATACCGTTAGGAAGGTGTTTGTTGCACCGCTTCCTGTTGTCAGATTAATGATTGAATCCACCATTTGATTCATCTCATCTGTGTAAGAAGAGATTGGCAATTGAACATTATCAATCCATGCTGAATCATTTCCTAAACTAACACTTCCATCCTTGTAATACTTCCATGTATATGTGTGATAACCTGTCTGAACCGCTGCGCTATATGTTCCGTTTGATTCACCCGACCATGCTGCAGTGAAAGAAGAAGGGGAGCAAGTTGGGTTATCAACACAGAATAACAAATAGTCATAGTTTGGTTCACTTGATACGGACCAATCAAATGACATTGTTCCATCATTCAATGCACCCTGATACTCAATAGAAGAATGTTGATTGTCAGAAATATTACCTGACTCGGCGGAATATAATCCATCAATCACAGTATTATTCTGCACAGCCCAACTTACAGCACCATTAGTATTCCAAGTAGCGGTAAGTGCGCCGTTCTCAAAGTCTCCATGAAGATCTGCGAGTTCCTCAGTAGGATAGTAAAATAGTTCGCCGCCCGCATCAGTAGATTGGACGCTTGTTCCATCACAATTTCTTGCTTGAATACCAACCAGTGATGTGTCAGGACAATGTGCTAGATCCATCATGTGGTGTCGCACATGGGTATCATTGAACGCAATCGTATTTGTTCCGTATGACAATGTTCCTGCAATAGGTACTGGCGTCACTCCGGCTTCGAGACATGCTTGATGAGATTCATTGATGCTCAGATAATCATCGGCTTCAAGTGAAGGAGAGCCGCCAAAGGGGCCTTCGTCAGATACAGGAATTACCAACTTGGTGGCGTTTGGATTCCAGACGTGGTCAGCCGCCGTTGCAGGGTTTCCTGGCATTGAACCGCTAGAATCTCTCCAAGACAAACAAGCCCAAGTGGAACCGGGACCCCACATTTCAGAATTATAGCTATTATCTAAGGGAAGTGAAAGACTAGACCCATTGTACACCACCTCAGTAAGTGGTCGAATTCCGCCTGAATTATCTGTACTATTTATTCCAAGTGCTGTACTCCTAGGTCCATTTGAGCCATCGTCACCAATACTTACTGCATTAGCACAATTTGTTTGGGAATTCGCCTCCCCCATATTTCCACTCAATGTGTATAATGTCTCAAGAACGGTTATATTAGCAGATTCAATCATTGGCTTAATTCCAGCAAAATTCTCACCAGTAGTTAGAGTCCCTCCATAGAAAATAGCACACATATCTGTCCACTCTGTAGTCATAGATCCTGATGAGTCAAGAAGTCCAACATACTCGACCATTGAGCCACGTGTATCTTCCCAGACGATGACAGCAGTGTTGTTTGCACCGATACTAATTGCGGGGTTGCCTCGATGGCCGAGAGCTGGTGTAACTAATGTGTTGTTAATCAGGACTTGAAAACCATTATTGGAACTCTCAAACAACATACAATAGTAGACTAATGGGCTATTGAAGAATGCACCCTGTGGGTCGTAAGAATCAACCCAGACTATGTGTACTGCATCGAATGAATCAACTGCAATATCTGGATCTGACCTAGTTCCTGAGCCACTAGCAATAGTGTAAGAAGTCACGGTCATGTTTGCTATATCACCGGATGAACCGTCCAAATCATCTGCTGAAGGATCTAAGATTGTATAGAGAATCTCTGTGTTAGTAACTTCCCAGACAATGTGAGCTCGACCTGTTGAATCGATGACCATTGAAGGTGCAGAAAGTGATGTTGAACTGTTTCCGCCCACTTGGGTATTAGAAATCAAGACAGTGTCAATATTGGGAGAAATCTGAATTAGAGCATATTGTAGGAGCGGGGTACTTGTGTTTTGAATCCAAACCAGATGAATTCTGTTTGAGTCATCCACGACTCCCATCACATCAATTGGATTATTTGCATTTAGGTTTGATAACAAGGTCTGGGCATCGGAATCGCTAATCGTTCCATTCGCTGTAAATCTCTCCTCTGAGGAAGATTCCAATTGAGTATTTTCAACATGTATCGAAGGCATTGCCAACGATGTAAGCATTAGTACAACAAGAGTAATTGCAAGTTGTCCTTTTTGTGCATTTTTTTGCTTCTGATGACTGATGTTTGAGTTGAGGGTAGTCAAGGTGCGGCCGCGAACCATAGACGGTCAGAGGCTTAATTGACCATAGAGGGGTGGCCGGACAGGTCCGGAATAGTATAATTTCGGCTCATTTTGAAAGAAGGCTGAAATCATTTTCACAACTGCTTCTTTTGCTTATGTCGGATATATTCTGTATAGTTCCCCGGCCATATCCACAAACTACCGTCACCCGGTAATTCCCAGATGGTGTCACAGACTTTGTCGAGGAACCATCTGTCGTGAGAGACTGTAATTATACTGCCCTCATATTCCTGTAGTGTCTCCTCAAGTGCTTCCTTTGCGTCGGTATCTAGATGGTTAGTGGGCTCATCGAGGAGAAGGAGATTATTATCCTCAAGTAACAATTTCAGCATAGCAATTCTAGCTCTTTCTCCACCACTCAATTTACTTAGTTTGGTTTCTACCATTTCTGAAGTGAACTGGAAGCGACCAAGTAGAGCGCGAATATCACCATAATCCATCCTCGGTTTCAGGGCTCTAACCTGCTCAACGGGCGTCAAATCGAAGTTGAGAGAGCGGTGGTCTTGATGGAAATACCCTATCTCAACTCCGGGCTTGACATCAATTGTCCCCGAATCAAGTTCTAATTCTCCATTGATAATTCGCAATAAACTGGTTTTTCCAGCACCATTAGGACCTACAATTCCTATTTTCTGAGCTCGAGAAACGCCTACTTCCAACCCATCAATAATTGGTCGTGGCAACCCTTCGAAAGTAAGGGTTGCATTATGAAAATCAAGTACTTCAAGACTACTCTTCTCAGTTGATTTGAGACTGAAATGAAGTCCCCGACGTTGGCGAGGTTTGAGTGATTTCAACCAACGAAGCTCTCGTTGTGAACGCATCAACATGAAGTGCTTCTGAGATATTGATTTGTCGTATTTATTTGCACGCTTCATAGCAGCCATTGCACCCTGTAAACGCTTGACTTCTTTCGCAGTCTTGTCGATGCGATCGGCAAGAGTTTGCAAGAACAGTTCTTTCTGTTGCATGAAAGACGAATAGTTGCCTGGATATCCCTTAGAGTGTGAATCTTGAATTTCTACGACTGCATTGCAAACCCGGTCTAGGAAATATCGATCGTGGCTTACAATCAATAGAGCCCCCTGGAACGTGATTAGGAATCTTTCAAGCCAATCTAAAGTAGCCAAATCTAGATGGTTCGTGGGTTCATCGAGGAAGAACACATCGATTTCAGATAAACCTACTAATTGACGAGCAAGGGCAACTTTGGCTCGCTCCCCCCCAGAAAGATCTGCAAGAGACATGTCAAGGGGGTGATGAGCCAAATCTAGGGCTTTGAGAATCTCTTGAGCATGGCTTGCAACATTTGTACCGCCACTTCGAGCCATCATTGCTTGAAGTTCCTGATATCTTTCCATGTCGCCTTGCCACTCACCCTCATAGAATGAAGGTTCAGCCATTTTAGCTTCAAGAATTGTAATCTCGTCTTCTAATTCCTGAAATTGACGGCCTCGTCTATTGAGTTCTTGCTCAAGAGTAGCGTCTTCATCTATATCTCGCACTTGAGTAAGGAATGCAAGACGCAGGCCTGGTGCGAAAGTGATGTCTCCTATGTCTTGATCTTGATTGGAAATTGTCCGAAGCAATGTGGTTTTTCCAGCCCCATTATGGCCCACTACTCCAATGCGGTCACCCTCATCAATTCGAAGGTTAACGCCTTCCAAAACCTTGACTGGACCGAAGGAACGGTGCACGTCCTCGATCCGGATGAGCTCGCGCGCCATGTTTGCCCGGCCCCCCTAGTCTTGATGTGCTCATCGGTTAGAGACATAGCGCTTGTAGTCGCTTCTCGTCTAATTGTTCCCATTCGAAGTGACCCTCTTCTGTCGGAGGGCGCCCGAAGTGCCCGCCGGCTGCAGTTGCAGAGTATAGTGGCCTGTGTAATTTCAAATCGCGAGTGATTGCTGCGGGACGGAAATCGAAGACTTTTGCAACTCGCTCAGTTAATTCCGAATCACTAATTACTCCTGTTCCAAAGGTTTCAACTCGAAGACTGACTGGTTGGGCGACTCCGATTACGTAAGCAACTTGAATCTCACATCGTGAAGCCAATTCGGCTGCCACCACGTGTTTAGCCGCCCAACGCGTGTAGTATGTAGCAGAACGATCTACCTTGGTTGGGTCCTTTCCACTGAAAGCCCCACCCCCGTGACGAGCCACTCCTCCATATGTATCGGCGACTATTTTGCGTCCGGTAATTCCCGCATCCGCGTATGGGCCACCAGGGTCTGCAAAACGTCCTGTTCCGTTGACGACTAAGCGATAATCAGTAGGCAACCAATGAGCGGGGATTGCGTGTTCAACGACTTGACTCTTGATTGTCTCGAAGATGTGTTGTTGCTCGGCATTAATATCGCCATCAAATCTGTCTTTGAGAGCATCATCGTGCTGAACCGCAACGACAACCGTGTGAACATGACTAGGATTGCCGGCGGCATCATATTCGACAGTGACCTGACTCTTACCATCTGGGCGAATCCAATCAATCTCACCACTGGCGACAATCATGTCAAGACGGCGGCAAATTCGCTGTGCTAATGCTGCGGATAATGGAAAATATCGGCCATGTAATTGGCCGCCAACTTCAGTTTCAGTACAAGCATAACCGAACATCATTCCTTGATCACCTGCACCTACATCATCGAGAGAGGCACCATCCACTCCTTGAGCAATATTTGCTGACTGAGTGGTTATGTGAACTGCAACTTGACAAAATTCACTAGAAGTTGCATCCATTCCAATTGAATGATTATTGTAGCCGATTTTTGCAGCGGTATTTCGGGCTATTGATTCGTAATCTGGTGCTTCACCATCTATGGTTACTTCGCCCGCCAAAATAATGACTGCAGTTTCTCTCATCCCCTTGACTAATGTCTCAACAGCGACTCTTGCCTTTGAGTCAATTTTCAAGCACGCATCGACAATCGCATCAGAGATTGCATCACACACTTTGTCAGGATGTCCAGCACATACCGACTCAGAGGTGAAGAGTGTAGCCATGGCTTTCCGGTCGCCCTACCCTACATAGGGTTTGACTGAACTGAATATCTCATTAATCACCGCAGCAGCGATATTCAAGCAGGTGTTGCGCAGAGCATGGCAACTGTCGAGACCGAGATTGTCTGGGTCGGAGATATTGACCGAGCTGAGGCTCTTTTTGCAGCAATTTCTCCCGATGATCCAGAAACTTTTGAGGCTGAAATCCAAGGAAATTGCGATGGTACTGCAGATTTGAAAATAATCGTCAAAGGAGAAAATCTACGCTCTGTAC
>JASMAJ010000160.1 GCA_030754395.1 Candidatus Thalassarchaeaceae archaeon
TAGTTTTCAACACAAGAATTGTCACAATCAAGAAAATAAAGGGCATAAATGAAAGAAGTGTGACAATTGCTAACCCCAATATTACGAACATCAATTCTAATAATTCTCCGAATACGGGCAATTCGGACCTAGAGAGAGATTCAATAATCAAAATCACGGACGGTATTGACAATACAACCAATGATAAGATGACAGGTGGTTTCGGATTATGGTGAGGATTCCAGGTGACCAAAAAATGAATAATTGAGCAATAAGCCACCATCATTATTCCAACTAGAACACCGAGAATGAAAAAATCAAGTGAAAGAATGGATAAATCGGAGATCATTGTCTATCACCTCTAAGATTCCGCCTAATTATCTCAGTGACCATTTTCATCTCGCGTTTGTCTAAGGGACTTGTCTGACCTTCGCCAATAAGCCGACGTTCAGAATACCTTATGATAACGAAGTAAAGATAGAATGCGCAAATAATTCCTATTGAAACGAAAATAAACCAGAAAATCACAATTGGACTAAAAACCAAACTCGCGATTAATTGAATTTGAGTTATCTGATACCATGAGGCTAGAATTAGGAACCATCCAACTATAGCGACAGAGGTTTTTGAGTCACCATATAATGACCCTCTAAGGACTAATGCTAGGCCAAGTATTGCCAATGAAATCCAAATTAGTGAGTCAATCATGAATTCAAGATATAATTCTCTAATTTCAGAATCACAAAAGTGATACTGACAAATTCCAGTTCCGCCCTCAAAGTATTGTTTGTTCTCTGGAATGAAAATCATCATCGCAAGGCCTAAAGCGCCTAAAGGGATAGCAAATCTACTGCGCTCAAAAGAGGGACCCATTCTTTGCAACGAAAATGAAGCAATCATGAGGCTCCAGCCCAAAATTACCTGTAAGCCCCAACCTATCACGAATACTGGAGAGACAACCAATTATTTGATTTGACTTACGTAAAAGGGTCAGATAATCACTAGACTCAGCCCCGAACATCATCTCCTCCTAGCACGACACAATCATATACGGGTCATAGGTGGGCGCGTCGTCGTAAGACGCTGAGGTGCAGTGCAATGGTCAAGATGCCACGCAAAGTTATGCGATATTCGCCCTCTGCTGGTAAGCATACCGAGCATGCCGTCGAGCGAGTCAAGAAGCGCCGTGCTTCTGAATTGAAGTGGGGTCAGCGAAGATTTCGCAGAGTTACTGCAGGATACCGAGGATTCCCTCGTCCTAAGCCATCTGGTGAAAAGCCAACAAAGCGTGTAAATCTACTATACCGCTGCAGTGAGACTGGGAAGGCTCACCAACCTGCAGCACAACGCGCAAAGAAATTCGAATTAATTGAAAGGTGATTGAGGAGTTAAAATGGGTGATGCAAATTTTCTAAGAGTCAACTGCATTGACTGCGGAAACGAGGCAATCATTTTCGAAAGGGCGTCCACAGCCATCGCCTGCTCAATTTGCGGAGCCACTCTGGCTCGCCCGGCAGGTGGCAAGGCCCAGCTCGTAGGGAGCAACATCGTAGACGTCCTCGAGTGAAGGGGACAGAATACATGACTAACGCCGAAGACCCATGGCCAGAAGAGGGGGAGCTCCTCGTTTGTTCAGTCAAGAACGTTAAAGAGAATGGGGCCTATCTAAATCTTGATGGATATGGAAATCGTGAAGGATTTGTTTTCATTGGAGAAGTAGCAGCAGGTTGGGTTCGGAATATCAGGAATCATCTTCGCGTAGGTCAACGCGTTGTAGCCAAAGTTATTGGTATTAAGAAGGATAGAGAGAGAGTTGATCTTTCGATCAAAACAGTTTCAGAAGAGCGCCGACGAGATACACTTCAATCTTGGAAAAATGAACAACGTGCTAGACAGATAATGAATGTCGCGGCGGAAAGAATTGGTTGGGACGAAAACAAAACCACAGACATTTCCGAAGAAATGATTGAAATTTTTGGCACCCTGTATGGGGCGCTTGAGGAATGTGCAATTTCGGAAACAGCTCTTTCGGATAATGGATTCTCAGGAAATTGGATGACAATTGTAATCGAACTTGCAATAGAAAATATAGTTCCACCATTCGTTGAGATACGTGGCAAGTACAATATCGAAGTATGGGGAGATGAAGGAGTCTATGCAATCAGAGATGCCCTATTAGCTGCCGAAGCAGTTGCAGAAGGCGTTGAAGATACTACTCTTACTTGTCACTATGATGGAGCCCCGGAATATCGGATAGACATTAAAGCACCAGATTATGAAACTGCTGAGAAACTCTGGCAAAATGCACAAGATGCTGTGACCAAATCCATTACCTCGGTAGATGGGTCAATTGATATCGAACGCATGTGAAGTGACTTCGATTAGGCTACAACTTCAAAGACCTCTGAAAGGGGCTAGGTTCTCTGAGGGATTGGGATGGCTCGTACGAGATTGCAACGGTGTACCGCATGTGGCGAATTTGGTCTAGGTGAAGAGTGTAAAGAATGTGGGGGGAAAATGACTACAGTTGCACCTCTGAAATACTCACCTCAAGACTCTCAAGGGGCTAGGCGAAGACAGCGAGAAGATGCTGGAAGTGAAGAATGGATTGAAGCGCTTCCAACCCCGAGGAAAGAAGGTGAGGAGGAATGAATAGAACACGATTGCACTGGATTCTCGGTGAGGAATTTCCAAAACATTCAGCACTTCTAGAAGCGGTCCCAGGAGTTGGAAATGTCGGGAAAATTGTCGTTGATGCTTTAATCCAAAAGCATCCTTCGACACTTATCGCAAGACTACTACATCCTGACATGCCACCCCATTCAACACTCGATGATGATGGATTGTTAACTCCCCCCTCTATGCAAGTTCATCAAGTGATATTACCGGACGGGCAGTATCTGGTGACGGTTAGTGGAGATATTCAGCCAATGACTGCTGCTGGCCAAAACGAGGTTGCTGAGGCTATCTT
>JASMAJ010000161.1 GCA_030754395.1 Candidatus Thalassarchaeaceae archaeon
TCTGAAAAATAGGCTTTCTTTAGCAAGTAAACAGTTAAGGCGACAGAGGTTCTGTCCTTGTTCATGTCGGCAAAGTCTACGCCCGAGTACCTGATTTCAAATGCAGAACAATACCCTAACGAAAATGCCATCTCTTGGAAGGACGATTCCGGGAACTGGATAAACATGAATTGGGCAGAATTTTGCAATACTTCAATGAGTGTTGCCAAGTCACTTCTTGCAATGGGATTCGAATCCGGAGACAAATTAAGCATCTACTCATACAACCGAATGGAATGGTACGCTGCCTATGCTGCGGCCAACATGTGCAATGGTGCTGCTGTTGGAGTCTACCATACCTGCTCACCTGAAGAAGTCGAATGGGTTGTTGGAAATTCAGACTCAAAGTTTGTTTTCGTAGGTGGAAATCCAATGGATGGAGGAGACCCTGGGAAAATGTGCCATAAGAGATTGGAATCCACTATGGGATCCCTCGATAAGGTAGAAGTTGTAATTTCAATGGATGGAGTAGATGTAATCGACCATCCATCCGCTATGTCATGGTCAGATTTTATCTCTAAGGGAACAAATACATCTGGTTCCGATGTAATGACTCGTCTATCCAGCATTAAGCCTGATGATGTTGCAGCACTAATCTATACTTCAGGGACTACAGGAAATCCAAAGGGAGTAGTGCTGACTCACGATAACTTCGATTATGAATTAGAGTGTGTTCACAAAATCACAAGTTATGACCAAGGGGACGGTTACGTGTCTTGGCTGCCTTGTGCGCACGTTTTCGGTCAAGTGGTAGATAACCATCTTTGGATTCGTGATGCTATTCATATGAGAGTGGTCGACAATCCTCTACACTCGATAGACTACTGCAAAGAAGTTCAACCACACCTCTTTATTGGCGTGCCAAGAATTTACGAGAAGGTTTACTCAAACCTCGTTGCAGGTCTTGGAAGTAAGGTTGGTTGGCTCGGTCTACCAATTCTAGGTGGTATTGTTAGTAAGAAGGCAAAACAGAAGATTGGATTCTCTAACGTCAAATATTCTATTACAGGAGCAGCCCCGATAAATCCAGATATTCTTGAATTGTTCCACAAGTTGAAAGTACCTCTATTCGAAGGTTATGGGATGACTGAGACTACTGCTGGAGCGACCTTGAATTATCCAAATAACAACAGAATTGGAAGTGTAGGTAAGGCTCTCGAAGGTACTGGGCTGCGAATTGCAGATCCTAACGAAAAGGGAGAGGGAGAGATACAGTTCAATGGCCGTCACATTATGGCTGGGTACTATCGAAATGAACAAGCAACTGCAGAAACAATGACTGAAGACGGTTGGCTGAAATCTGGAGATTTGGGAAAAATTGACCAAGATGGTTACGTTTACATCACCGGACGCATCAAGGAAATTTATGTTTCATCGGCCGGCAAAAATGTAGCCCCACTTGTGGTTGAAGAAACGATGAAGAGTATCTCGCTATTATCACAAGTAATGTTAATCGGAGATGGCAGAAAGTATTGCAGTGCTTTGGTAACCCTAGATGTAGGCGCGATTCTGCGTGATAAATTCGGACTAGATGGAGCTACAGAAGTTCCAAAGGATCCTGCAGAACAAATTGCTAAGTTGAAGGAGTTGGGACACGATCTTTCTGAATTTACTGGAAGTGCAGATATTTTTGCCGAAGTCGAAGGGCAGGTTCAAGAATTGAATAAGAAATTCGCCAATCCTGAGCAAATCAAGAAATTCAGAATTCTTCCACGTGATCTCAGTGTTGATCACGGTGAACTTACCCCTACACTGAAAATCCGCAGAAAGCAAATTCGTGAGAATTGGGCTGAAGTCATCGATGAGATGTACGCAGACGCATAGGCGGCTTTACCTTGACACCGGAGGCATGGGTGGCTCTAGCCACCGTGTTCATACTCGGTGCGATGAGTCCTGGGCCCAGTCTTGCAGTAGTTCTTCGTAACACAATGGTTGGAGGACGCCGTCAAGGAGTAATGACGGGGGTTGGACATGGTATTGGATTCGGAATCTATGCTTTTCTTGCTGCAGCAGGTATTGCTACTGCTCTGTCGTTGCATGAATCCACAGAGATGATTCTCAAATGGGGTGGCATAGCCCTGCTGATTTGGCTTGGAGTGATGTTCCTCAAAGCATCCAGAAATGAACCGAGTGAGGATGTTGATGAGAATCATGGACCATCTGGTAGTACTGGTTTTGCTCAAGGTTTTGCTATCGCTCTTCTAAACCCAAAAATCCTAGCTTGGATGCTAGCATTATACACACCATTCATAGAGGCTGATATCAGTAATCAAACACTATTCGGAATGGGACTTCTTGGTATGACGATTGATGGAACTTGGTATGTTTCTGTGGCGACATTCCTGACTACTGGTGACAGGGTAGAACGTTTGCGAGCAAAAGCCAGTTTGATCGATGCCGCAATGGGTATGCTGATGTTCTTCTTCGCAGCACTTCTTGCTAGTGGAGTTATCTAAATGAGAATAATTGGAAGTTGCAATAACACTTCCAAAACAACGGCAAGGGCATTGGCTTCAATTCTAGGCGTTCTGCCCTCTCCATTTACAGGAGGAGATAATTTGTGCAATTCTCCTGCGTCCAGCCAGAAAGATGCACAAATGGGGCAGCCGTCTATCTCAATCGGCTCAGTGAGGCTGCCATCGATTTTCTGAAATGAGAATTTTCGAACTCGCATGTGTGAGTCACAGAATGGACAGTCAAGATCGACTTCAGTTCCTTCTTCGGTGAAGCCTTCATGCATATGATTCAGTTTATCTACACAGAAGGCTGACTCTGCGGCTTTAGAATTCAACAACATTCCAGCACAAGTATCGCAGTGATAGGCTCCATAGCGTAGGTAAGCACCCAAATCGGAGTCTTCTGGAGGGATTAATAGAGATCCATCACGAGGACAAAAGTGGTCTAAATT
>JASMAJ010000162.1 GCA_030754395.1 Candidatus Thalassarchaeaceae archaeon
ACGAACTCATCAAGCAGATTAGGCATTTCAATACAAGATGCCGAGTCGGCATCAGCGTGATTGCAGGTGTATAGAGCGGAATTTGCGCCATAATATTCTCCGTAATCCCTTCCTGTTCCTGCATCAGACATTATTGGAGTTATTTCAAGAGTGTAATCGGTGGCACGAGTTGAACCGAGCCCACAGTAATCGCAATAAACTTCGACATAAATATCCATACCTCCGACATCATTTCCGGTTGTAGTGGCAGGTGCTGAACCTGCTGGATTAGAACTATATCCTGTATAATCGATAACACAAGTCGAAGTAATACTTATCCAAGTATCTGTATCGATATCATCACAAGTATAAAGAGCAATTCGATAATCATTGGTGCCTCCATTCCAATTCACTTCAGCATCGAACCCATACCCCCATGGGACTGTGATTGTGTAAAGATCGACGCCTAATGCATTACCATTGGAGTACCAAGTAGTTAACGTCCCGTCCCATGTAACTGAAGTACCCGAACCAGTAGGCGAGAAATCCAACGCTGGCGTCAAATCAATGGAATCGGCTGGAGTTGCTCCAGCATCAACACCAGTACAGGCGTCATCGCCAGCACAAGAGCCATCAGTAGGCACAGAAGCCACAACATAACGTTTAGTTTCTTCTTTCAATTCCGTATCGGAATAGCCCTCCATCATAGCTACTTGGGACGAGGCGATCATCAATACGGCAATTGTTAACGTACGAACAAGTTTTACATTCATGCGGGTCACTAGTCGTGACCACGTTATGTTACTGATATAATCATACCGCTGCTTGAGTCAATAAATAAGTAAGTGCGTAATAAAACGTATCAAAGTAAAATTACAAACACTCCGCTGAGGTAGGATAGGTATTGGTAGATAACAAAGAAAACCTCCAATAAATAATATCTGGCATTATTTTATCATGAATATTTGAAGAATCCAATCCCTGATTTCCTGCCTAATTTACCTTCTTCTACCATCTGAATTAGTAAAGGAGCCGGTGCGTATTTTTCATCATTAAACCCTTCATAAAGAACATTCATGATGTGAAGGACTGTGTCATTGCCAATTAAGTCTGAAAGAGCTAAAGGCCCAATTGGATGATTCATGCCCAATTTCATAATTCCATCAATCGCCTCAGGTTCAGCAACGCCCTCCTGCAAGGTAAGAATCGCCTCATTAATCATAGGACAAAGAATTCTATTTGATACAAAACCGGGTGAATCGTTACATGAAAGGGCTGTTTTACCCATTTTCTCAGCAGCCTTAACAACCGCCTCAGTAACAGCATTTTCAGTTTGACTTCCATTAATTATCTCAACTAATTTCATCACAGGCACGGGATTCATGAAATGCATGCCAATAACTTTCTCAGGCCTATTTGTAGCTTGAGCAATGTCATTGATAGAAATGGATGAAGTGTTACTGGCCAAAATCGCTTGCGGTTTGCAAACCTTATCTAATTGAGCGAAAGTTGAAAATTTTAGTTCCGGAATCTCAGGAATTGCCTCAACTACAAGATCCGCATCTGCTGCAGCGGCCTTATCAGTGGCAGTAGAAATCCTTGCAAGGGCTTGATCTGCATCCTCAATAGACATTCTATCTTTCTTAACGAGACGCGAGAGTGAATTTTCGATAGCCAACATTCCATCATCAACATAATCTTGTTTGATATCTATCATTAATACCGAAAAACCAGCACAAGCAGCAACTTGCGCTATACCGTTCCCCATCTGTCCAGCGCCTAGAATAGCAATCTTCTCTATCCCCATATTAATCGCGACTAGCAGTCAAGACAAGAATGCTCGCTTGACTAATTCTATTGAATTTTCATTCTAAATCAATCGAATCCTCATCAGGGACGTTATCTCTCCACGAACGGACATCCCTCTCACCCCTAGCCCAAGCACGAAGTTCCTCTTCCTCGGGCAATGGGGTTTTGGGCGGCCTAGAAGCCAAAGTTGATGATTCCTCAATTATAGATTCTAGCATATCTTTTGCATCTGCATCTAATTCAACGGATTTCTCAAGTCTTTTTCGGCTGCGTTGCCTTATTTTCCATCCTGAAAAACCAATTATGAGCAATATTATGCATAGAATCAAACTACCTTGGTATAGGGTCGGGCCACCTGCCTTAGCGTCATCGATTGCCCAATCAAGCCATTCCTGATATTGAACCTCGATACTATAATGATTCAAATTCCCACCTAAGTCCTCGGATGTTGCATTAATCCAATGCCAGCCTTGGGTGGAAGGTACCCCTAGAGTGACAGTGAAATTTTCACTCGCATCACAAACGAAAGATGTACTAGATATTTCAGTTGAAATCGACACAAAAGCGCCATATTCACAGACTCCATAGATTACCCTCTCAGGCTCAAGATTAGTAGTTCTATTTGCAACTTCTAAAAGACTCAGTTGAGGAGTAATTGTGTCTCTGGTAACTTGAAGCCAGTGAGTTTCAGTATGATCTAGAGCACCTATGTCTAATTTGAATTCGTTTTCGCCTTCATTTAATTCCAATTCAACTTCGATGAATGAAAGACCCGGTTCGAACAAAAAGGTGGGAGGTGATTCAGATGTATTCTCCCCCTCAAGCACGTGTCTAATTTCCGCCCATTGATCGGGTCCTCGTCGGAAAATAAGTTGCACGGTTTGCGAACCCACAACAGAACCATCCCATTCTGCCAAAACATGGCTTGTGTACAACGAAGGAGAAAGTGACAATTGCCTGCATTCAGAGTAGTAGTTTGGATTATGTTGTACCTCGGTGGAATCCCATGCTTCAATACAGAATAAATGATCCCCAGATTCTGAAAGATTGTAAAAGGCCCCCCCGTAACTGGAATTCCACTCTTTGACGACAATTCCATTGTGAGAGAAACGAAGATGCACGTCCTCACTAGCTAACCAAG
>JASMAJ010000163.1 GCA_030754395.1 Candidatus Thalassarchaeaceae archaeon
AACTCTTTGAGTGACCATCTTCCTATTATTGCTGATTTTAAGGTATAGTAGAAATTTAAGCATAAGACCAGGCATAGAAGTTCAGGTCAAGACTTGAACCTTACCAATAGTCCTGCCTTCAGCATTATGTGAAAGTGGGTTTGAACCTGTTTATGGACTAATCCCAACGGGCCTACTACCATTTGAGTCAAACAGTATAGGTTAGCCGACATAGACATGGTAGCTCAATATTAACCAGTTACGATGAATGAACCAATTACCAAGACATCACCTGAGCCCCGTTTGAAAGAGTTAATTGCATCTGCTGGAGTGCATACGATTGGCTCTTCATGCATATTGAAACTAGTATTAATGAGAAGAGGGATGCCCGTCAACTCGTGGTATCGTGATATTATATCGTAGAGAATAGAATTCATATATCTTATTATGACTTGGGGTCTTGCTGTTCCATCGACATGAACCACTGCAGGAATTAATTCCCGCTTGTCGGGCTCAACCTCGTATGTAATCGTCATATATCTGCTCGCGGAATGTTCTGGAGACCAATCTACAAACCAATCGCTTGCATGTTTGTCAAGAATGATAGGTGCGAAAGGCATGAACTCAGTTCGTCCCAAACGGTGGTTTAGTCGATCTGGCATCTTTGGGTCTTTGGCCTCAACCAATAGAGATCGGTTTCCAAGAGCTCGCGGACCATATTCCATTCCCCCCTGGAACCATGCAATCACCTTTCCATCAGTGAGATACTCCGCAACCTTGTTAGTGATATCCTCAAATCTCCTGTAATCCAATTCATTCTTCTGGAGTTCTGATTCTATCTCTTCACATGAGTATGAAGGGCCAAGATACACGTGTGGCCATGGTTTGTGTACATACTCCGCTGAACGATAATTCTTGTAATGGTGGAGGAGTGCTGCACCGGTAGCGAGGCCTCCATCGCTCATGTTCGGATGAATGTAAATGTCATTCACTTCCTGGAGTTCTCTTATTCTCTGATTCAAGCGAACATTTGCAAAGCAACCACCTGCGACGACGAGATTTCGACAACTGGTTAGTTTGATTGCATCTCGGATGTACTCGCAGATGATGTCCTCGAATCGGGCTTGTCCTGCTGCTGCAATATCCTTCTTTGAGAATCCAGACCACAATTCTCGGAATTTCTTTAGATAGTTTTCTTCTCTTCTTGATGTGTATTCATCTTTAGTTGCAGTTTCGTTCTTTTGCTCCTGATAGTACCACTTGCGAGTACGTTCTCCAGATCTGCTTAGAATAACCTTTGAGAATTCCTCAGCGACTAGGGGAGCAACGAAGTCGAGTTTCCCGTTCTTGTACTTAATCACTTTCTCCATCGTGTGGTATGCCTTAATTGGATCACCATAGGCCGCCAGACCTGTGACCTTTCCCTCATGATGGCCTGGAGTGAAACCTAGATATTCAGTAAGTATCATGTAGAAATGACCAGGTGAAAAAAACCCATTGCTTCGACTCAATACTTTGATTCTACCCAACTTGCCATGTGCAACTAAACCACCAATGCTGAAGTCACCCATCCCATCGAGCGAAACGATAGTAGCTTCTGACCACGGCCCAGGATAATAAGCGGATGCTGCATGGCATAAATGATGTTCGTAAAAATGAATGCACTTGGGTTTGACTCCCTCAGGTGGTAATCTGCGATAACTGAGCATCAACTTGGACCAGAATACAAGGTATCTCCAAGGTCTCACTCCTGTTTGGAAGAGGGTGGATAACGCATACTTCCAAACTTGCATTGTTTGCCATGGAGTTCTACGATCTACGAAAGCGACATCCGTGATTTCAGATCGGTGGATATCATTCATCCTCAACCCACAATCAAACGCATTGGTGGGAAAAGTCCCATCGCGCTTCTTCCTCGTCAATCTTTCTTCGTCAATCGCAGCAAGGACCTCCCCGTCTTGCATGAGACAGATGCCTGAATTGTGCATCTGGTGTTTACTATGACTGGAGAATCCATGTAGTCCAAGAATGATTCTCCTAGACATTTCGATCACCGTAGTAGAAGATATCCTTCGAGGGGTTCAGGCCATCGTTCAGTTGAAAGCCCCATCGAAGCAGCTAGTGCAGCAAGGATACTATCGTGAGAACATCCGATCGCAAATGGTGAATCTTGAATCAAGAAGAGAATATTGGAGAGCATTCGATCCACCCCCAAGTCTCTACTCCGAAGTCCGGGGATGTTTGCTCCGTTGACATGGTCAACGAGCCAAGACCAGTTATTGGTTCCATAACTCTTCTTAACCACCATATCAATCAATTCTTCATTGATGACGAATGGGCCCGGATGTCCAAGAAGAGATGTCTCGATGATTTGTGTATCCCATCCGGCTGCTTCAATCAAGAGATCGCATGTGTCCTTGCATCTCTGAACGGGGCTGCTGAGAACCAATGGCGACTCTCTTCCCCTCCAAGTCATTCCGAGTTGGAAGACTTCTTCGCGTCCCTCCTCAGTAAGTTGAACTTTGTGATCAGGGAAGGACCCCTTCGGGCGAGGCCCGTGACGAATAAACAGGATTCCATGCTCAGGTAGTGGGTCAGTTGACATCCAAGGCTCAATGGACCCAAACTTATCACGTGTCACTTTCTTCCCTCCAACCACATGATTGCATGCTCCCTCCAAGATTGAACTCTCTTCACTTGCAGTTCAGCACGGTAGAATAATTCAGACCATTCAATCTCATCGCGTTCCTTACCTCCGTTCGACAGCAGCATATTCAGGCTCATAAGCCCAAGTTTATCATTCTCGACAATACGATCAATTACGATAATTTCAGTTCTTTGAGGGATTGACTGCAACAATTGGATGGCCTTCATATCACTCAAGTCATGAATCACTCTTGAGAGAATATACACATCCCCATTCGGTAATTCATC
>JASMAJ010000164.1 GCA_030754395.1 Candidatus Thalassarchaeaceae archaeon
CTCGCTCTCAGGAACTCTAGGCTTGAGTTTTCGTGAAGGCATTATTGGAGGTAATTCAGGCATACCTTGTTCTAACCAAGGATGTCCTTCAAGAGCAACCAGATGCAATTCGTCAGTCTGACGTTCGTGCACCCACCAAGCATCTGTACGCCAGAGAACTCCTAGCAGAGTTCCGGGTGCAGGTGTGTGCTTGAGGCGAACATCATTCGACCATCTACCAAGATCATATCCCAATATACCTGCGAATCCTCCGGGTCTAATCGGTAGATTATTTTCTTCAACCTGAATCTCAAATCTTGAAATTATATCCAGAGCTTCTTCCAAAGTTTGAGGTCGAAATTCCTTATCTGTAACCCAGCGCCCTCCCTGCAAACTCTGTTTTGTCAAAATTAGAGGAGGTGAATTACCTAGAGTGATTTCTCCAGCAAGAGGGGAGCCAATGGTTGGCTGGTTTTCATCATGTGGCTCAAAGAATAGAAAGCGAACACTATCTAGTGCAGGTAGGAATGATTTTTGCGACAAATCTGTAATCGGTCCGCCTGAATGGAGTAGCATCTGATCCTTACTTAATTCAATGTCTCGAGATGTTAATGCCACCAATGGATTGAAATGAGTATTCTCAAACAAGAGTCTATTCACCTTCATTCCATCATCTCCAATCACTGGCACTCATCCAGGCACAATCCAGTCTCTGCAACCAAGACTCTCGCGCGGCTTGGAAAAGCCTTCCCTGAGGATTCCCTATTATTCGACCATCAATAGTTCCGATTGCACGAATCCCCATTCCACTCCCACAAACTATCATTTCTGCGGAACGCAATATCATGCTCAAGGTGAGTTTTGCTGACCTTACTGGAATGCCTGCAGCTTCTAACCCAGGGCGGATTTGTTCTATTGTCAAAGAGTCAAGTGCTCCGTCACTATGCTTGGGATGATAGGCAACACCATCATGGTCAAGAAGCAAGGGAGCACAACGGTCTCCATCTACAAGAATATCATTCTCGAACAAGAGAGCAAGATCCGCGCCATTCTCAGTTGCAGTTTTTCTTGCTTCCTTATGCGGCCCCCAGTCTCCGTGTTTTGTGCCTCTAACAGGCTGTTCCCAATTGGGGGCGGTTAGAGATATTGCAGTTAAAGGATTCTCAGGATATGTGTTTAGGACAAATGGCTCAACGAAGATTTCACCATTTCTTCTAACTCCTAAAGATACTAGGAAGGCTGCTTGATCATCACAAGGGTTGGCATCACCGGGATGCTCTAAATCATCTAGTATTGAGAAAATCTTGTTTGGAAAATCAGTTGGGATGTCAATTCCGAGAATCTTAGCATGACGCTGTATTCTAGCGAAGTGCATATCAGCCGCCATTAGAGATTTATTTCCATCCCAGCCTGTTGCTGACCAGACCGCTGAGCGAGGGTCAACTGCGCCGGTCATAATACGCGATAGGGGTCTTGGCTTCAATGTCTATGTATCGGTTAGAGCATTTCGTCAAGGAAGGATGTGTCTATATCTTCATTATCAAGGCCGTCAACTAAATCTCCAAGATCGTCAATACTCAGTTCCTCTTCAGAGTCCCCCAGTAATTCGTCAATAACCTGAGAATCTGGACTAGATGTTTCATCCAATTCTTCTTCAATTTCCCCGCCGGCAGTTGCGGCAGTAGAGACATAGAAATCATCACCAGTTGATTTAGAATCGCTTCCCTTGCGAGCCGAGGCTACTAGTCCTCTGTCAATTTCTAATTCATCAATGCCAAAGTCTTCATTATCTGAAAGTCCAGCTGCTTCTCGCTCTTGCTGTTCTTCCATTTCAACCTCTAGAGCCCCCATCTCCCAAGGAGCAGGAGTAGAATCTTGCTTTGGTTTTATGAAAAGGATTGCACTAAACAGGAGCATAATTACTGAAATTAAAGCGACCATCATGTTTAGCTCACCAGAGATAATTTTCTCATACCATGACTCACTGGATGAAGGTTCACCTCCTGGATTCGTTCCAAAACTGTCTTCAGACCACGGAGGTATCTCTATTGGGTCTGCATGGAATGTGTGAACATCACCACTGTAAGTTACAATTTCAATCCAATATGTCTCTTCTCGAATCAAAGCATCACCCTCAAATTCACTTAGAATTAGTATTGTGTCACGCATACCTGATTTGACTAATGTAGCATTTCTAGTATCGTCGAAAGAATCGTTACTGACAAAGGCATAGTATGTGCTATAGAATGGGTCTTCTGCATTATCCCATGTGATTTCGATTAGCATTCCCGCGGCGTCCCAGTTTGCCCTAATTCCACTAACATCAGGACATTCAGGGCACGGATCAGATGATTGTTCGTCAGTCAGTTCAATCCAAGACGAAGCAAGATTATTTGTCCATGCGTTGCCTGAAGAATCGACAGCAACAATAGCAACGTAGATTCTTCGATTAGGCACTAAAGGTTGTGATTCATCTGTTCCATGATTAGAGAATTCAGTTAGCAGAACGGGTAACTGTTCTTCTCGATTAATAATCAGTGCAGGAGATAAATCCTCAATTCTATCAAGCAGGACAGGCGTATCAATCACTGCATATATTCTATACTCTGCAATGTCGGATGCTTCGCTTGGTTTGAAATCAACAAACATTCCATCTCCTCCATCATTAGGTCTATCAGAGAGAACAGGAGACAGTAGCCTCTCAGGTGGTGAAACGTCACCTCGATTATCAATAGGAGTAACTAGAACCATGTGGTCACGAAGTTGGTTCAAATGTACATTACCTGAAATGTCATGTATTGTAACTGTCACATAGAGAGGAATCATAGGTTGTATATTTTCAACTTTGAGCGAGTCAATACTATTTCCATAAATT
>JASMAJ010000165.1:0-276 GCA_030754395.1 Candidatus Thalassarchaeaceae archaeon
ACCAAATCGATATGTATTTTATTATCAGTGTCAGAAACAAAATTAATTCCGATATAGAGATTTGGTGCGATGTCGGATAATCTTATTGAGAGTTCTGTAGTTGCTTGATTCCAATCTTCTGGATGGTGTACCGTTACACCTTTCGATCTTAGTAGTCTTCGTGCCAGCTCGCGAATAGCACGGAGTCTCTGTTCACCGCCCACAGTTACCGCAAGGCACGCAATCCTTGAATCATACCGCTGCTTCCGTAGTATAGATGGGGTTGCCATATCGGTT
>JASMAJ010000165.1:286-2845 GCA_030754395.1 Candidatus Thalassarchaeaceae archaeon
CGGTTGTTTGTTCGACCTGGGATGAAATTTATTGACTCCGAAAAAGCGCATGATTTGAGTGTCAATGTGCTTGCTAAATTCGGACAAAATCGAGGTTCTCAAAAAATTCTAAGTTCCATATACAGAACTCCCTCCACACCAATAAATGTCTTTGGAAAGTTATTTCGCCATCCATTAGGGCTTGCTGCCGGATTTGATAAATCGGCAACAGCACTATCTGCATGGCCTGCTTTAGGATTCTCTTGGGTTGAGTATGGGGGGGTAACTAGATATCCGCAAGATGGAAATCCTAAACCTAGGATGTTTAGATCCGATATTGATCTAGCTTTGATTAATAGGATGGGTTTCAATAATCCTGGTGCATTAGCCGTAAGAGATCAATGCATTAGCCGCCGCGTTTCTGGAAAATGGCCCCAAGTCCCCGTCGCGGCTAATATTGGGCGTTCAAAGAGTGTTGATAATAACCGAGCCCCCAATGATTATGCTGAAACATTTAGTCTTCTTTATGACCATGCTGACTTATTTGTCTTGAATGTATCATCACCAAATACACCGGGATTAAGAGAATTGCAGGAGGATGACCATATCCGTGATGTGGTATCGGCTTGTATTAGAGTTCGTGAGAGTAATTATGGTGTAAAACCAATCTTACTCAAATTCTCTCCTGATTTGGATGATGATGTGCTTCTTTCTTGTGCGGGGGCTGCATTATCAGCAGGTATTGATGGTTTTATTGCAACAAATACAACAATATCTCGCCCAGTTCCTTCTAATACACGTTCAAGGAATATCTTTGCTGAATCAGGAGGGCTATCTGGACGCCCCCTTCTTTCTCAATCAATTCAGAAAATCGGGCTTCTTTATGACTCAGTAGGGGACAAGGTTCCCATCATTGGTTGTGGTGGAATTGAAGATGCAGAATCAGCATGGAGCGCTATCACAAACGGAGCATCATTATTACAATTGTATTCAGCAATGGTTTTCCAAGGCCCATCCGTTGTCCCTAGAACGATTAAAGGAATTAAAAAGAAATTAAATGAGAATGGCTTCAAAGATCTCGAAGAAGCAGTTGGCTCCTCCCGATGATTGTTTTTACATACGATTCGTGGTAATCCTCATCTATGGGTGCATTTAGCCATCAGTATGGCCAATACACGCGTCAAGCGGTTATTGGGGATAGGCACTCTTATGCTCGCACTTATTGCATTGATGTACGTTACTGTTGAACCTGAGACTCAGTATTCAGTGGATGAAATAATGGAATCTCCAGACGAATTTGTTGGAAGTGAGATTCATCTTAGAGGAATAGTGAAAACCGGTAGTTTGGACAATTCATCACATAGTTTCATACTACAAGGTTCACAAAATGAAATTTCAGTTATTTTTGCTGAAATCTCTGTACCTGATGGATTTCAAGAAGGGAAGACAATTGCAGTCAAGGGTGTGCTTTCTGAGTCTGAAGCTGTAGGGGAAATTAGCGCAAATGAAATCCAAACTGGTTGCCCCTCAAAATATGAATCATAATTCAATAATCTCGTACTTTTGCACTAGCGTGTTGTTCTTAGGTAACGAACCCTAGGAGTAGTTGGGCTAGGGGGAGTGTTGACGTGCTCTATCATTCACAAATCGTCGATAATGGTGACCTGAAGTCCGAGGGCGGCGCAGACGAGCCAGCAATGAACCATCGGTTAACGTCGATACCTCGCCCCCAAGAGATGCAGGTTGGCGGAGGTCGCTTCCGGAGGGAAGCGAGGCCCGTCTTACGCCCGGGAATCAGGTCAGGCGCGGAAGCGAGCAGCCCGACCGGGGATGCTGGATGCCTTGGGATTGCGGGGTGGAGGAGATCGATGAATATTCAATGTTGGTGACGAGCGTCCACCGAGGACATGCCCACCTATTTAGGTGGATTTTTTATTCCCGCCATTTTACATACGATTGAGAAATGTTTTGTAGAAACTGGTTGCAC
The DNA here is from genome assembly GCA_030754395.1 of Candidatus Thalassarchaeaceae archaeon. GTDB lineage: Archaea > Thermoplasmatota > Poseidoniia > Poseidoniales > Thalassarchaeaceae > MGIIb-O1. The sequence continues at coordinate 2,253 of JASMAJ010000165.1, forward strand.
TGATAGTCTTTGACCTCGTTGTAATAATGGCATTCCTTCCAAGGCGGGATTTTCTTTTAGTTCAGGCAACCCTATTGGGTCAATTTCTAGTATTGGCTCAATATCAACCATCATCCATCTAGGGTTTTCTGGAGATGCTTTTGGGTCGAAATATTTTGATTTTGGATCTTGTGCAGTGAAATCAGGATATGCTTTTTTTGAGACTTTAGCGATACCTGCTATATGTGGAGGTTTGCAATTTGAATGATAGAAGAAAACCAAATCATCAATTTCCATCTTATCGCGCATAATGTTTCTTGCTTGATAATTGCGAACACCATCCCAATGAGTAGTACCCTCTTTGACTAATTGTTTCCACGGGTAAACGTCAGGTTCACTTTTCATTAACCAATGATTCACCATCTCACCAAGCCTCTCCTGTGTTTTCCATCACAAGGGTGGCATCAATTAATCCATCTTCTTCTCTAGTTAAGGTTCTTCTAAGTCCTGCTGCCTTAGCCATTGAAGATGACCCTCCAGATAATGAGATATTAGCCTTAACGAGTAAAGCATAGATTGCAGGTAGCAATAATAATGCAGATATGGCAGCTAAC